>NZ_AUTO01000317.1:0-19751 GCF_000498055.1 Pseudoalteromonas sp. TB51 | reverse complement strand
TATTACTCTACGATAGTTGCTACAACACCAGCACCTACAGTACGGCCACCTTCACGGATAGCGAAACGAAGACCTTCGTCCATCGCGATTGGCGCGATTAGAGTTACTGTCATCTTAACGTTATCACCAGGCATTACCATTTCTACGCCTTCTGGTAACTGTACGTCACCTGTTACGTCAGTTGTACGGAAGTAGAACTGTGGACGGTAACCTTTGAAGAAAGGAGTATGACGGCCACCTTCATCTTTAGAAAGTACGTATACTTCTGAAGTGAATGTAGTGTGAGGTTTGATTGAACCAGGCTTAGCTAGTACTTGACCACGTTCAACGTCTTCACGCTTAGTACCACGTAGAAGTGCACCAATGTTCTCACCAGCACGACCTTCGTCAAGAAGCTTACGGAACATTTCAACACCAGTACAAGTAGACTTAGTAGTCTCTTTGATACCAACGATTTCAACTTCGTCGTTCACGTTGATGATACCAGCTTCAACACGACCAGTTACTACTGTACCACGGCCTTGGATTGAGAAAACGTCTTCGATAGGCATGATGAATGGCTTATCGATGTCACGCTCTGGCTCTGGGATGTAAGAATCTAGTGCTTCTGCAAGCTCAACGATCTTGTCTTCCCACTGCTTTTCGCCTTCAAGTGCTTTAAGAGCAGAACCTTGAATTAGTGGTAAGTCATCACCTGGGAAGTCGTACTCAGAAAGAAGTTCACGAACTTCCATTTCTACTAGCTCAAGTAGCTCTTCGTCGTCAACCATGTCACATTTGTTCATGAATACAACGATGTAAGGTACGCCAACCTGACGAGAAAGTAGGATGTGCTCACGCGTTTGTGGCATAGGGCCGTCAGTCGCAGCTACTACTAAGATAGCGCCGTCCATTTGAGCAGCACCAGTGATCATGTTTTTAACATAATCGGCGTGTCCAGGACAATCTACGTGTGCGTAGTGACGAGTTGGTGTATCGTACTCAACGTGAGAAGTTGAGATTGTGATACCACGCTCGCGCTCTTCTGGAGCGTTATCGATTGATGCGAAATCTTTAGCAACACCGCCGTATACTTTTGCAAGTACGTTAGTGATTGCTGCAGTTAGTGTAGTTTTACCGTGGTCAACGTGGCCGATTGTACCAACGTTTACGTGCGGTTTTACGCGTTCAAACTTTTCTTTTGCCATCTTAAAAAATTCCTAATTAAGAAATTAAAGCCTGACTCACTATTGAGCCAGACAAGCTAAAATCATATAACAGCGCGAGCTGAAATTATTGTATCTGCAACATTTTTAGAGGCTTCAGCGTACTTCAAAAACTCCATAGAGTAAGAAGCACGGCCCTGTGTTGCAGATCGTAAAGCAGTTGCATAACCAAACATTTCAGAAAGAGGAACCTGAGCATTAACTTGCTTAAGTCCACCTATTGCATCTTCCATGCCTTCGATTATGCCGCGACGACGGTTTAAGTCGCCAACTACATCACCCATGTTTGAGTCAGGAGTGATTACTTCAACCTTCATCATTGGCTCTAAAAGTACAGGGGCAGCCTTAAGCGCCCCAGCTTTCATTGCCATTGAACCTGCAATTTTAAATGCCATTTCATTCGAGTCTACATCATGGAATGAACCATCATATAAAGTCGCTTTAACGCCAAGTAATGGGTAGCCTGCCAGTACACCTTGAGACATTTGCTCTTGGATACCTTTGTCTACCGCAGGGATAAATTCTTTAGGAACCGAACCACCTACAGTTTCGTTAACGAACTCATAAATTGGTGCTTCATCATCCGAAATATCCATCGGTTCAAGTTTAACCCAGACGTGACCATATTGACCACGACCACCTGATTGACGTACAAACTTCCCTTCAACTTCAACAGTTGAACGAATAGCTTCTCGGTATGCAACCTGCGGCTTACCAACGTTACATTCAACACTGAATTCACGTTTCATACGGTCGACAATGATATCAAGGTGAAGTTCACCCATACCAGAGATTATAGTCTGGCCTGATTCTTCGTCAGTTTGTACACGAAAAGACGGATCTTCAGCAGCTAGTTTACCTAGTGCAATACCCATCTTATCTTGGTCAGCGATTGTGCGAGGCTCAACCGCAACAGAGATAACTGGCTCTGGGAACTCCATACGCTCTAGCGTAATGATAGAGTTCGGATCACACAGTGTCTCACCTGTTGTTACGTCTTTAAGACCAATAGCTGCCGCAATATCGCCTGCGTAAACTTCTTTGATCTCTTCACGTGAGTTTGAATGCATCTGTACGATACGACCAAATCGCTCACGCTTACTTTTAACTGGGTTATAAACCGCGTCACCCTGTTTAACAGTACCAGAGTAAACACGGAAAAAGGTTAAAGTGCCAACAAACGGGTCTGTTGCAATTTTAAATGCAAGTGCAGCAAACGGCGCTTTATCATCAGCTGGACGTTCTTCCTCAGTTCCATTTTCTAGGATACCTTGGATTTGTTTCACTTGTGTTGGTGCAGGCATGTATTCAACAACGCCATCAAGCACAGCTTGAACGCCTTTGTTTTTAAATGCACTACCACACGTAATGGGAACAATTTCGTTCGCTAATGTGCGTTGACGTAAGGCAGATTTAATCTCTGCTTCACTTAACTCTTCACCTTCTAAGTACTTATCCATTAGTTCTTCAGAGGCTTCAGCTGCACTTTCAACTAAATGAGAGTGCCATTCTTGAGCGAGCTCTTGAAGTTCTGCCGGTATTGCCTCATAAGAGAAAGTCATACCCTGGTCCGCTTCGTTCCAGTTAATGGCTTTCATTTTTATAAGGTCAATAACACCTTTAAAGTCGTCTTCAGCGCCAATTGGCAACTGGATTGGAACAGGCGTTGCTCCAAGACGAGATTTCACCTGGTCAACAACCGTTAAGAAGTCAGCGCCGGTGCGATCCATTTTATTTACGAAGATCATTCTTGGAACTTCGTATTTGTTCGCTTGGCGCCAAACTGTCTCAGTTTGCGGCTGTACACCTGATGAAGCACAAAGAACAACTACCGCACCATCAAGTACGCGTAAAGAACGCTCTACTTCAATAGTGAAATCTACGTGTCCTGGAGTATCAATAATATTGATACGATGGTCGTCAAATTGCGCGTCCATCCCTTTCCAGAAACACGTTGTTGCAGCAGAAGTGATTGTGATACCACGCTCTTGTTCCTGCTCCATCCAATCCATAGTTGCGGCGCCATCATGTACTTCACCGATCTTATGAGAAAGACCTGTGTAGAACAGAACACGTTCTGTTGTGGTGGTTTTGCCTGCATCTACGTGAGCTACTATGCCGATATTACGGTAGCGCTCAAGTGGAGTTGTACGTGCCATATGATCCTCTTAAAGGTTAAGGACAGATTACCAACGGTAATGTGCGAATGCTTTATTCGCTTCAGCCATACGGTGAACGTCTTCACGTTTCTTAACCGCAGTGCCTTTGTTGTCAGCAGCGTCAACGATTTCTTGAGCTAAACGTAAGCCCATAGATTTTTCGCCACGCTTACGTGCAGCGTCTACTAACCAACGCATACCTAATGCGTTGCGACGTACTGGACGTACTTCAACTGGAACTTGATAAGTTGAACCACCAACACGGCGAGATTTAACCTCTACCTGTGGACGGATGTTATCAAGTGCAGATTCAAAGATTTCTAGGTGCGACTTGCCTGATTTCTCAGCAGCCACGTCTAGCGCACCATAAACAATTTTTTCAGCAGTAGATTTCTTGCCGTCTAACATTACGATGTTAACGAATTTAGCAAGAAGTTCCGATCCGAACTTAGGATCTGGAAGAATTTTACGTTGACCTATTACGCGTCTTCTAGGCATTTTGTATCTCCGGTTTATTCAGGTTTGTCCTTTTGGAACAATCACCCAAAACAATAATTAATAATATTTAGTGCTTGGCCTTACTAACGGAAAACAATTAGCCTTTAGGGCGTTTTGCACCGTATTTAGAACGAGCTTGACGACGGTCGCTAACGCCTGCACAGTCAAGTGCACCACGTACAGTGTGAAAACGCACACCTGGTAAATCTTTAACACGACCACCACGGATTAGGATTACACTGTGCTCTTGAAGGTTATGACCTTCACCACCGATGTATGATGTTACTTCGAAACCGTTAGTTAAACGTACACGAGCTACTTTACGTAACGCTGAGTTTGGTTTCTTAGGTGTAGTTGTATATACGCGAGTACATACACCACGCTTTTGCGGACACGCTTTAAGCGCAGCTGAGTTACTTTTAGTAACCTTGCTACGACGTGGCTTACGCACTAGCTGGTTAATAGTTGCCATTTAAATAGCTCCTGAAATTAAAATTACTACTGAAAAAAATAAAAAAATCCGCCCTTTTTACAAGCTTGTAACATACATGCAAGTAAATGGGTGGCGGAATTTTAATGAGCAAAGTTTAACCTGTCAACCTAAACTCATCGTAAGACAGTAGATAACTGTCTTACGATTTATTAATCTGTTGATTAATAAGAGTTTATTGATTTCCAGATAAATCTGCGTTCAGAGCATCTGTTAGTGCTTGAGTTGCCTCTTCTGCACTTACTGTTTGCTCTTCAACAACTTCACCCTGCTTGCGGCGAGCCNAGTACCGGCTGGGATCAGACGACCCACAATTACGTTTTCTTTCAGACCACGAAGCTCATCGCTCTTACCATTCACTGCGGCATCTGTAAGAACACGTGTTGTTTCTTGGAAAGACGCTGCCGAGATGAAAGATTCGGTTGCTAGTGATGCTTTCGTGATACCCATAAGTTGTATTTCAAACTTCGCTGGGATTTTACCTTGTTTTTCAAGGTCACGATTAGCGATATTTACGCGAGCTACTTCAATTTGCTCACCCGCTAAGAACTCAGTATCACCGCCGTCAAGGATGGTACATTTACGTAGCATCTGACGAATAATTGTTTCAATGTGCTTATCATTGATCTTAACGCCCTGCAAACGGTAAACCTCTTGCACTTCGTTAACAATGTAGTTAGCAACATGAGTCACACCACGTAGGCGTAAGATGTCATGTGGTGATTCAGGACCATCGGCGATAACTTCACCTTTAGACACTTGCTCACCTTCAAACACGTTAAGTTGACGCCACTTAGGAATCATCTCTTCGTAATGATCGCCTTCAGCTGGTGTAATAACTAAACGTTTCTTACCTTTAGTTTCTTTACCGAAGCTAATAGTACCTGTGATTTCAGCTAAGATAGCTGGATCTTTTGGCTTACGTGCTTCAAATAAGTCGGCTACGCGTGGTAGACCACCCGTGATATCACGAGTTTTCGAACCTTCTTGCGGAATACGTGCAAGTACGTCACCTGGGTTTGCTGTAACGCCATCTGTCACTTCAATCGTAGTGAATGAAGGTAGACGTGTTTCTTGCAAGCCGCGCTCTTCACTTTCGATGATAAGCTTAGGCTCTTTCGCATTTACTTTAGCAAGATCTTTAACAACTACACGGGTTAAGCCGGTTAGTTCATCAGTTTGTGCTTCAGTATTTGAGTCATCAATATCGCTGAACGAGATTTTTGACTTATGCTCAAGAACGATTGGGTGACTATGCGGGTCCCAAGTAGCAACGATGTCGTTACCTTGAACTTCTGCATTGTCTTGTACTGTTAGTACCGCACCGTAAGGTACTTTATAACGCTCTTTTTCACGACCGAAGCTATCAATGATAGTGATTTCAGTTGAACGTGAAGTAATTACAATCTTACCGTCGGTATTAAGTACATACTTAGCGTTATGTAGTTTTAACGTACCGTCAGTTTTAACTTGTACATTATTTTCAGCTGATGCTCTTGATGCCGCACCACCGATGTGGAATGTACGCATCGTAAGCTGTGTACCCGGCTCACCGATTGATTGTGCCGCGATAACACCTACTGATTCACCCGCGTTGATGATATGACCACGTGCAAGGTCACGACCATAACACTTAGCACATACACCAAAGTCGTTATCACACGTGATAACAGAACGTACGCGAACTTCATCTACTGAGTGCTCTTCTAAAAGGTCACACAGTTTTTCATCAAGCATGATATTACGTTCTACTAATACAGTATCTGTATTAGGGATAACCACAGGCTCAGCTACAACACGACCTAGTACACGTTCGCGAAGTGCTTCTACAACGTCACCACCTTCAATAAGCGGTTTCATTGTTAAGCCATCTTCTGTGCCACAGTCGTCTTCATTGATTACCAAATCTTGTGCAACGTCTACTAGACGACGCGTTAGGTAACCTGAGTTAGCTGTTTTAAGTGCTGTATCGGCAAGACCTTTACGCGCACCGTGCGTTGAGATGAAGTACTGTAGTACGTTTAGACCTTCACGGAAGTTAGCCGTGATTGGCGTCTCGATGATTGAACCATCTGGACGTGCCATTAGACCACGCATACCTGCTAGCTGACGGATCTGAGCGGCACTACCACGAGCACCTGAGTCGGCCATCATAAACACAGAGTTAAATGACGGTTGCTCTTCTTCTTCACCTTTGGCATTGATAACCGTGTCTTTAGACAAGTTGGCCATCATTTCACGTGATAAGTTTTCATTTACACGTGACCAGATATCGATAACTTTATTGTACTTTTCACCAGCCGTTACAAGACCTGATTGGAATTGTTGGTTGATTTCAGTTACTTCAGCTTCAGCTGATTCAATGATTGATGCTTTAACTGGTGGGATAACTAAGTCATCGATACCAATTGAAACACCTGACTTCATTGCGTAGTGGAAACCGGTGTACATAACTTGGTCAGCAAACACAACAGTGTCTTTAAGACCTAGACGACGGTAACACTCGTTTAATAAGCCAGAAATCTGCTTTTTACCTAATGCTTGGTTGATTGACTCAAACGGCATGCCTTTAGGTAAAATTAGAGACAGAATTGCACGACCAACAGTAGTGTCGATAAGCGTTACAGTGTCTTCAACAACACCTGCTTCGTTAGTAATTGACTGACTAATACGCACTTTAACGCGCGCGTGAAGTTCTGCGTTACCACTACGGTATGCTTTTTCTGCTTCTTTAGGATCTTTAAATACAATGCCTTCGCCTTTCGCATTAATGCGATCGCGCGTCATGTAGTAAAGACCTAATACAACATCCTGTGAAGGAACGATGATTGGCTCACCATTCGCTGGAGATAGAATGTTGTTAGTAGACATCATTAGTGCACGAGCTTCTAACTGAGCTTCAAGCGTTAACGGTACGTGTACCGCCATTTGGTCACCATCGAAGTCGGCGTTGTAAGCCGCACATACTAATGGGTGTAAATGGATTGCTTTACCTTCAATTAGTACAGGTTCGAACGCTTGGATACCTAAACGGTGAAGTGTAGGTGCACGGTTAAGTAATACTGGATGTTCACGAATTACTTCGTCTAGTACATCCCATACTTCCGCTACTTCGCGCTCTACCATTTTCTTAGCAGCTTTGATTGTCGTAGCCATGCCGCGACGCTCTAATTTGCCATAGATGAATGGTTTGAATAGCTCAAGTGCCATCTTCTTAGGAAGACCACATTGGTGAAGCTTAAGTGTAGGACCAACCGTGATTACAGAACGGCCAGAGTAATCTACACGCTTACCAAGTAAGTTCTGACGGAAACGACCTTGCTTACCCTTGATCATATCAGCAAGAGATTTAAGCGGACGCTTGTTAGAACCTGTAATTGCACGACCACGACGACCGTTATCAAGTAGCGCATCTACCGCTTCTTGTAACATACGTTTTTCGTTGCGTACGATAATATCTGGTGCAGCTAAATCTAATAGACGCTTAAGACGGTTATTACGGTTAATAACACGACGGTAAAGGTCGTTTAGATCGGATGTCGCAAAACGACCACCGTCTAGTGGTACTAATGGACGTAAGTCAGGTGGCAATACTGGAAGTACTGTCATGATCATCCACTCAGGGTTATTACCTGATTGGTGGAACGATTCCATTAACTTAAGACGCTTAGTGATCTTTTTACGCTTCGTTTCAGAGTTAATTGTTGGTAACTCTTCACGCATTTCTGCAATTAATTGGCCAAGATCAAGTTCACGAAGCAAGTCTAATACTGCTTCTGCACCCATCTTAGCTTCAAACTCATCACCGTGCTCTTCAAGTGCATCTAGGTATTCTTCTTCACCTAATAGTTGACCACGCTCAAGCGTTGTCATACCTGGCTCAGTTACTACGAATGATTCGAAGTAAAGAACACGTTCAATATCACGAAGTGTCATATCAAGCATTAAGCCAATACGAGACGGTAATGATTTTAAAAACCATATATGTGCTACTGGGCTCGCAAGGTCGATATGACCCATACGATCACGACGCACTTTTGTAAGTGTAACTTCAACGCCACACTTCTCACAGATCACACCACGGTGTTTAAGGCGTTTATATTTACCACATAAACACTCATAATCTTTCACTGGGCCGAAAATACGGGCACAGAATAAGCCATCGCGCTCAGGCTTGAAAGTACGGTAGTTAATAGTCTCAGGTTTCTTTACTTCACCGTATGACCATGAACGAACCATGTCTGGTGAAGCAAGACCAATGCGAATTGCATCGAATTCTTCGGTCTTATTTTGTTGCTTCAGAAACTTAAGTAAGTCTTTCACCTTAGCTCTCCTGTCGGAGTTAATCTTGAGGGCGGATAATCTCGCCCCTACATTCTATTCAGCCGTAACAGATGCTGCAGGGTTAACTGCAGCATCTAATTGGCTTAATTTTCTTCCAACTCGATGTTGATACCCAGTGAGCGGATTTCTTTCAACAATACGTTGAACGATTCTGGCATACCTGGTTCCATTTTATGGTTACCATCAACGATGTTTTTATACATCTTAGTACGACCGTTCACGTCATCCGATTTCACTGTTAGCATTTCTTGTAGAGTGTAAGCAGCACCGTAAGCTTCAAGTGCCCATACTTCCATCTCACCAAAACGCTGGCCACCGAACTGTGCTTTACCACCCAGCGGCTGCTGAGTAACAAGGCTGTAAGAACCAGTAGAACGTGCGTGCATCTTATCGTCAACCAAGTGGTTAAGTTTAAGCATGTACATGTAACCAACAGTTACTTGACGTTCAAACTGATCGCCAGTACGGCCATCATAGAGTGTAACCTGACCACTTCTTGGGTATCCACCAAGCTCTAGCATGTCTTTGATTTCGTCTTCTTTAGCGCCATCAAATGCAGGAGTAGCGATTGGTAAACCACCTTTTAAGTTATCAGCTAAACGACGAATTTCATCATCAGAGAAGCTAGCAATATCTACTTCTTGACGAGATTCACCGATTTCGTAAGCTTGCTTGATGAATTCACGTAGCTCATGTAGCTCACGTTGTTCCTTCATCATTTCCTCTAAGCGCTCACCAATACCACGTGCAGCTAGACCCATATGTGTTTCAAGGATCTGACCGATGTTCATTCGTGATGGTACACCTAGTGGATTTAGTACGATATCTACCGTACGACCTTTGTCATCGTATGGCATATCTTCTACTGGTACGATAGTCGAGATAACACCTTTGTTACCGTGACGACCCGCCATTTTATCACCCGGTTGGATACGACGTTTAACAGCTAGGTATACTTTAACAATCTTAAGTACGCCTGGTGCTAAGTCATCACCTTGAGTAATTTTACGACGTTTGTTTTCAAACTTCTTATCGTATTCAGCTTTAAGCTCATCGTACTGTGCAGCTAGTTGCTCAAGTTCAGCTTGCTTGTCTTCTTGTGCAAGGCTTTGAGTAAGTAGCTTTTCAGCATTTAGTGACGCTAAGTTGTCTTCATCGAAGCCTGCTGCAGCAAGTAGCTTGCGAGCACGGTCTAATACACCAGCTTCTAGAATACGGAACTCTTCGTTGAAGTCTTTCTTCGCTTCGCGAAGCTGCATGTCTTCAACTTCTAACGCACGCTTATCTTTTTCAACACCATCACGGGTGAAAACTTGTACGTCAATTACAGTACCAGTTACAGAGTTTGGTACACGTAAAGAGCTGTCTTTAACGTCAGACGCTTTTTCGCCGAAGATAGCACGCAGTAGCTTCTCTTCAGGTGTTAATTGCGTCTCGCCTTTCGGAGTCACTTTACCTACTAGGATATCGCCGCCTTTAACTTCAGCACCAATATAAACAACGCCTGATTCATCAAGCTTGCCTAGCGCAGACTCACCCACATTCGGGATATCTGCAGTGATCTCTTCAGGACCTAATTTAGTATCACGGGCAACACACTGTAGTTCTTGAATGTGGATAGTCGTTAGACGATCTTCTTCAACTACGCGCTCTGATAGTAAGATTGAATCCTCGAAGTTATAACCGTTCCATGGCATGAATGCCACGCGAAGGTTTTGACCAAGGGCTAAGTCACCTAAGTCAGTCGAAGGACCATCTGCTAACACGTCACCACGAGTAACCGGTTCGCCAACCATGCACGTTGGTTTTTGGTTAATACATGTATTTTGGTTAGAACGTGTGTATTTAGTAAGGTTGTAAATGTCGATGCCCGCTTCACCAGGAATACGCTCATCGTCATGTACGTTTACAACGATGCGGCTAGCATCGGCGTACATTACTTCACCACCACGTTTAGCAACAATCGTTACACCAGAATCTTTCGCTAGTGTTAACTCAATACCTGTACCTACTAACGGCTTATCCGCTTTCAATGTTGGTACTGCTTGACGTTGCATGTTTGAACCCATCAATGCACGGTTAGCATCATCGTGTTCTAGGAACGGGATAAGTGCTGCCGCTACAGAGATCACCTGTTGTGGTGATACATCCATATATTGCTGGTCCATGCGACCCATAAAGGTAGATTCACCTTTGTGACGACACGGAATAAGTTCATCAACAAACTCATTGGTTTCGGTTAAGTTTGAGTTCGCCTGTGCGATAACAAACTGACCTTCTTCAATGGCTGATAAATAATCAACTTCATCAGTTACTACACCATCTACCACTTTACGGTAAGGTGTTTCTAAGAAACCGTAATCATTTGTACGTGCGTACGTAGATAACGAGTTAATTAGACCGATGTTTGGACCCTCAGGAGTCTCGATTGGACATACGCGACCATAGTGAGTTACGTGAACGTCACGTACTTCAAAGCCAGCGCGCTCACGCGTTAGACCGCCCGGACCTAATGCAGAAATACGACGCTTATGCGTTACTTCTGATAGCGGGTTATTTTGGTCCATAAACTGTGATAACTGAGACGAGCCGAAGAACTCTTTAACCGCTGCCGAAATAGGCTTAGCGTTAATAAGATCTTGTGGCATTATTGCGTCAAGGTCACCTAAGCTTAAACGCTCACGTACAGCACGCTCTACACGTACTAGACCAACACGGAATTGGTTCTCAGCCATTTCGCCAACACTACGTATACGACGGTTGCCTAAGTGGTCAATATCATCAACATCGCCTTGACCGTTACGAATAGCAATTAATACTTTCATAACAGACACGATGTCTTCTTTGCTTAATGTGCCAGGGCCTGTGTCTGTATCGTAACCAACACGGCTATTGAACTTCATACGACCTACAGTAGATAAGTCATAACGTTCTTCAGAGAAGAATAAGTTCTCGAATAAGGCTTCAGCCGCGTCTTTCGTCGGTGGCTCGCCTGGGCGCATCATGCGGTAAATTTCTACTAATGCTTCTAAACGGTTGCTAGACGAGTCAATATTTAATGTATTTGACATGTAAGCGCCGCTGTCCACTTCATTGATGTATAACGTCTCAATTTTAGTGTGACCTGCTTTAACCAATTCAGCCATCAACTCTAGTGATAGCTCGTCATTAGCGTTTGCAATAACTTCACCTGTTGACTCATCAACATAGTTTTTAGCTACAATACGGCCAATGATGTACTCATGTGGTACTTCTAATTGATTAATGCCTTTTTTCTCGATGCTCTTGATGTGGCGTGCCGTAATACGACGACCGCTTTCAACAAGTACTTCACCGTCTTCGCCTTTGATATCAAAAGCGGCAGTTTCACCACGTAAACGTGAAGGCACAAGTTCCATAAGAACTTTACCGTCAGTTACTTCAAACGCGGTAGTATCGAAGAACATATCTAAGATTTCTTCGCTAGAGTACTCAAGTGCACGTAAAATAATAGACGCCGGTAATTTACGACGACGGTCTATACGTACATATAAGTTATCTTTTGCATCAAATTCGAAGTCTAACCATGAACCACGGTAAGGTATAACGCGAGCGTTATATAATACTTTACCCGATGAATGGGTTTTACCGCGGTCGTTATCAAAGAATACACCAGGGCTACGGTGTAGCTGAGAAACGATAACACGCTCTGTACCATTGATTACAAAAGTACCGGTATCAGTCATGAGCGGAATTTCGCCCATGTAAACTTCTTGCTCTTTAATGTCTTTAACTGTGCCTGGAGCTTCTTTGTCCATAACTACAAGACGCAGTTTCACGCGAAGTGGAGCAGAATAAGTCACACCGCGAATTTGACATTCTTTTACATCGAATACTGGCTCACCAATACGATAACTTACGTATTGAAGCTCAGAATTTCCCGAGTAGCTTTTAATAGGGAACACAGAACGGAAGGCTGCTTCCAAACCATGATCGCCATCAGCGTCTGGGACTAAGAATTTTTTAAACGATTCTAACTGTGTCGACAGTAAGAAAGGTATATCCAAAACTTGTGGACGTTTACCAAAATCCTTACGGATACGTTTCTTTTCAGAATAAGAGTAAGCCATGGGGTTCCTCAGCTTGCTGATCTTTGACCCGACCTGTTCTTGTAAGAACAGACTTAACTGGCATCTATGCCAAGATTTACAACATTTAATTGTTGTTCTAATTAACTCCGCCTTAGCAACACTAGCAAACTATAAAGCGTTGAAAGTAAAGAGAAAATCAGATTTTATTTGAGCTACAGGAATACATAACTCTATAGCGCAAAAAGGCCGGTGATTAAATAATCACCAGCCCTTGCCTGATTACTCAGGCAGCGAACCTAGCGTGAGCTAGATTACTTAACCTCAACTTCAGCACCAGCTTCAGTAAGGTCTTTTTGAAGTGCTTCAGCTTCTTCTTTAGATACACCTTCTTTGATAGGTGCAGGAGCAGCTTCAACAAGAGCTTTCGCTTCTTTAAGGCCTAGGCCTGTTGCGCTACGTACAGCTTTGATTGCCGCAACCTTGTTAGCGCCAGCGCCAGTAAGGATTACGTCAAATTCAGTTTTCTCTTCAGCAGCTTCAGCAGCAGGACCTGCTACCATAGCAGCTGCAGCAGTTACGCCGAATTTTTCTTCCATTGCTTCAACAAGAGCAACAACGTCCATTACTGACATTTCAGCAATTGCGTCAAGGATTTGGTCTTTAGTTACAGACATTACAAATTTCCTAATAATTAACGGACTCTAGGTCCAAATAAATTTTACACCGAAAGAGAGGTTAAACAGCTTAAAATTAAGCAGCTTGCTCTTCTTTCTGTACACGTACTGCTTCAATTGTTTTACACAATTTGCCAGCAGACGCTTCTTTCATAGCGCTCATTAAGCGTGCAACAGCTTCATCGTATGTAGGTAATGTAGCAAGCATTGCTGCATCTACAACATTTCCTTCAAAAGCGGCCGTTTTAACTTCGAATTTCTCATTCTTTTTCGCGAAATCTGCGAAGATACGCGCAGCAGCACCAGGGTGCTCTGATGAGAAAGCGATTAAGCTTGGACCAACTAACGAATCAGATAGGCATTCAAATTCAGTACCTTCAACAGCACGTTTTGCTAGAGTGTTACGAACAACTTTCATCCATACACCAGCTTCACGAGCTTCTTTACGAAGGGCTGTAATTGCGCCTACTGCTACACCACGAGAATCTGCAACAACTGCAGAAAGAGCACCATTGGCTGCTTCGTTGACTTCAGCAACAATTGCTTTTTTGCCTTGAAGATTTAAAGCCATGGGTGTTACTCCTGGTTTAATGGGTCACCGACACTCGGCTTCCCTGTTTTACTCTTCCCTATCAACAAACTTGATAGAGATGCTTTTTACGGCGAGAGCCAGAAGAGATTAGGAAAAATCTATCTGGGGATTCACACCGTCTACGTAGGTAATATTAAGGCCGAAGCCGCCTACGGTCTTGGACGGAAGCCCAATTTATCGCATCACTCAAGAGCTTAGCGAAATTATGGACTTCAACCCGAATTCTTTACTTGTTAAATAATAAATTATTCAACAAAATGGCGCAAAATTATAGTACAAATTTCACGCCATGTAAACACCTATTAAGCTACAGAAGTGCTTAAAGTGTTTTGGTCAACAGCAACACCTGCGCCCATTGTTGTAGAGATGGTTACTTTCTTAACGTAAACACCTTTAGCTTGAGAAGGTTTAGCCTTCTTAAGCGCAACGATTAGAGCTTCAAGGTTTTGTTGAAGTTGCTCAGCAGTGAAATCAACCTTACCGATAGTAGTATGGATGATACCATTTTTGTCATTACGGTAACGTACTTGACCTGCTTTCGCATTTTTAACTGCTTCTGCAACGTTAGGCGTTACAGTACCAGTTTTAGGGTTAGGCATAAGACCACGTGGACCTAAGATTTGACCTAGTTGACCAACAACACGCATAGCGTCTGGTGATGCAACAACAACGTCAAAATCCATCTCGCCTTTCTTAACTAGTTCAGCAAGATCTTCCATGCCTACTAATTCAGCACCGGCTTCTTTTGCAGCTTCTGCATTAGCGCCTTGAGTGAATACAGCAACACGAACATCACGGCCAGTACCGTTAGGTAGTACAGTTGCACCACGAACGTTCTGGTCAGATTTACGAGCGTCAATACCAAGGTTAACAGCAACGTCAACACTTTCTACGAATTTAGCTGTCGCTAACTCTTTTAAAAGAGCAACTGCTTCATTGATTTCGTAATCTTTAGTTACTTCCACTTTTTCGCGGATAGTACGCATACGTTTAGTTAATTTAGCCATTTCTTAGTCCTCTACGTTCAAGCCCATCGCACGCGCAGAACCTGCGATAGTGCGAACCGCAGCGTCCATATCAGCCGCTGTAAGGTCAGCTCGTTTTGTCTCAACGATCTCTTCAAGTTGAGCACGAGTTACTGTGCCTACTTTTTCAGTGTTAGGACGGCCTGAGCCTGATTTGATACCAGCAGCTTTCTTAAGTAAGTAAGCAGCAGGTGGCGTTTTCATATCGAACGTAAATGAACGGTCACCGTAAACAGAGATCACTACAGGAACTGGAGCGCCTTTTTCGATAGACTCTGTACGCGCGTTAAACGCTTTACAGAATTCCATGATGTTTACACCGTGTTGACCTAGTGCAGGACCTACTGGAGGACTAGGATTAGCCATACCAGCGGCAACTTGTAGCTTGATTAAAGCTTCAACTTTTTTAGCCATTATAAATACCTCATTTGGTGGGTCTTAGCCTTGTGCGCGCGAGGACGCGTACTCTAACGGCTTCCCAGTTTAAAAATTGGTTTCGTACTTTTTGCGAGCAAAAATAAATTTTTACCTTAATACAAAAAGGCCGCTGATTATAAGTTAATCAGCGGCCTTTTTCAAGCTTCGTGCCAAAATTTAAGTAAATAATGACGAAGCTTTTTTAATCAATTACTTATCTTGTTCAACTTGACCAAATTCAAGTTCAACCGGTGTAGAACGACCAAAAATAAGTACCGACACTTTCACGCGGCTCTTTTCGTAGTCAACTTCTTCAACAACACCGCTAAAGTCAGCAAATGGACCATCAGTAACACGAACAACTTCACCTGGCTCAAATAATGTAGCTGGTTTAGGTGCTTCAGCGTTTTCTTGAAGACGGTTAAGAATGCGTTCTGCTTCTTTAGAACTAATAGGCGCTGGGCGGTCAGAAGTACCACCAATAAAGCCCATTACACGTTCAGTGCTGTTCACTAAGTGCCAGCTTGCATCGTTCATGTCCATTTGTACTAGTACGTAACCTGGGAAGAATTTACGCTCAGATTTACGCTTTTGACCAGCGCGCATCTCAACAACTTCTTCTGTTGGTACTAATATCTCACCAAAGCTCTCTTCAAGACCTTCAATTTTAATGTGCTCTGATAACGTTTGCGCTACACGCTTTTCGTAACCAGAGAATGCTTGTACAACGTACCAGCGTAATTTAATTTCTTTGTTCTCATCCGACATGGGATCAGATCTCCAATCCAGTTAAAAAGCCTACAGCGCGGAATAAAATGCCATCTAATCCCCAAAGGATAAGCGCCATAATCACTGTTGCAACCATTACGATTAATGTCGTGTGGGTAGTTTCTTGACGCGTTGGCCAAACAACTTTACGTACTTCAATGCGTGCTTCTTTAGCAAATGCTAAAAAGTCACGGCCTTTAGCGGTTTGTGAGGCAATACCTAAACCTGCTGCTATAGCAACCACAACGCCAATTGCACGTAGTAATACAGACTGATCTGCAAACATGTGATTACCAACAACTGCGCCTGCAAGTAGCGCGATTGCTACTAACCACTTTACCGACTCCATCGCACTTGATGGTGTTTCTACATTCGTGCTCATAATATTATTACCTTAACTACAGACACAACAACCCTACACAACGGCAGGGTTAATCCATTAAAATCTAAACTTAAAAACAGACTTATTTAAACCGATTTTTAACCCCAGACTTACTCAACTTATGAGTAAAAATGGCAGGGGCGGAGAGATTCGAACTCCCAACCGTCGGTTTTGGAGACCGCTGTTCTACCAATTGGAACTACGCCCCTGCAAAGTGGATGCCTATTATACTTACGCAAATCATTAACACAAGCCTAAAAGATACCCACATTGCAAAATCTCGATAAACTATTAAGTCCTTAATAATAAAAAGGCTTAATTAGCCCCTTTTACTAGCGGCACGCCATTATTACCAACTGGAATATAAACCGTTGTATGGTTTGGCGACTCAGCCATTTTTGCCTGCGCGTTTATAGCTTCATGTTGTAAATAATTTGCAGTAAGCGTTGCGTTAATTATTTTTTGGGCTTGGGCAATACCTTTTGCTTCTTCCACTCTTATTTCAGCATCTTTGCGTGCTATTTCTTTTTGTGTTTCTTTCTCTGCTAGTAACTGCTGCGCGGCAAGCTTTTTCTCTACAGCATTTGCGACAATGGCTGGGTAATTAATATCTCCCACTACTACATTTGCTAATTTAAAGGGCGTTGATGATAAATAAGTTTGTAAACGCAAACTAACTTCTTGCGCTATTTGTTCGCGGTTTGTTTTCAGCTCACCACTGTCGTACTTTTGCACAATGTCACGCACATAGGTTCTAAACGTTTCACGCACAAAGCGTTTATACCAGTTCTCAGCGCCATACTCTTCTACAACTGTTTTTACCGAGCCACTTTGAATCCCTATTACTGCATGAAAATCAAATTTTATATTTAAATCATCATTAGCAAGAATTCTGAATGTTTCAGTATACGTATTAGGTCGCATATCAATATTTACCACTTCATTACGAAGTAAAGAAACACCATAGTTAGCAGGCCCTTTCATGGTGCCTTGATAGCCCCCTTCGCCAAATATTCTTGGTTTTTCGTACACATACCCTTCTTCACCTGCAGGCGTGCTTGGGTTAGTACATGCAGTTAAGCCAAACCCTACAACACCGGCCAAAATGGCACCTTTAACAAGGTTATTGACCAGGTTTTGCATCCCTGAATTTCTTGGTTTCATTATATGTCCTTGGTTATTTTTCTAATACTTTATATACATCACTTAGTAAGCTTGATGCGCCAAACCTAAATGTAGCGGCTTGTAAGTAGTCATCGCCCATAATTGAGCGTGTCAGTGCTAAATATTCCTTTGCATCAGTAACGGTTTTAACTCCGCCTGCGGCTTTAAAACCAACAACCTTACCCGATTGTTTAATAGTGCTGAGCATCACGTTTGTTGCGTCAATCGTTGCATTTACAGCCACTTTACCTGTGCTGGTTTTTACAAAATCAGCCCCGCCTTGAATAGCTAAGTTTGTCGCTTTAGTGATTAGCTCTGCAGTTTTAAGTTCGCCACTTTCTATAATTACTTTTAATTGCGCTTTTGTACCACAGGCTTTTTTACTTTGAGTTACATACTCCAGCACTTTGCTGTGCTCGCCAGCAATAAGTGCTTTATACGGGATCACTAAATCTATTTCATCCGCGCCGCGCTCAATTGCTATCAGTGTTTCGTTTATCACATCGCTCAGTGGCGCATCACCACTAGGAAAATTTGTAACCGTTGCTACTTTTACATGGTTAAGCTCACGCGCAGCCAATGCTATTTTTGCATCATCTACAAAATCACTGTAAACGCATACTGCAGCAGGTGTGCCCAATTTAGGGTTAATACTATTTACAAGCTGCTGAATATCACTGGCCGTGTCTGAGGTGTTTAGGCTTGTTAAATCCATAAGCGATACAGCTAAGTGTGCATCGTTGTGTTGTTCAGTCATACGTAATCCCTTTAAGTAGGCGATAAATTAGGTTTAGCGTCATAGTAACAAATTAACGTAATCTCGCTATAGCTCATAACCAAACACTATAAGCACATTATTTTGCGTGTAATGCGCGTTAATCCCCTATAGATTAAGGCTTAAACCTAAAACAACCACCCATTATAACTTTTGGTTATATAAACTTGGTTTTAATTATTTTTTACTTACTAGTGCGCGCTATATTCTGCCCCCTGCTCAATAGCGTTTTATTTTGATTTTACTTAGAGGTGTTAACCACGTGCAGTATTTACCTATCTTTACCAAACTCGACAATAAACCAGTGCTGGTTGTTGGCGGTGGAGAGGTCGCATTACGCAAATGTCGCGCGTTTTTAAAAGCCCGCGCAAATGTAACCTTAGTGGCACCTTGGTTTTGTGATGAACTAAAAGAACATGCACAAAACAATGAAGTAACGCTTATTGATGCCTATTTTGATGAGTCGCACCTTGATGGCAAAATGCTGGTTATAGCAGCCACAGACTTAGACGAAGTAAACAACAATGTATTTGAGCTAGCTAACGCACGCAATGTATTTGTAAATGTGGTTGATGACCAGCCTAAATGTACGTTTATATTCCCATCAATTGTAGACCGTGACCCAATAACCATTGCTATTTCAAGTGCAGGCACCGCGCCAGTACTTGCTCGGCGACTACGTGAAAAGCTCGAAACGTTAATCCCACAACACATTGGCCCACTGGCTACTTTAGTTGGCAGTTTTAGAGACAAAGTAAAACAGCGCTTTAAGCACTTTGCTGATCGCCGCCAGTTTTGGGAAGGCGTGTTTGATTCATCAGTCGTAAGCAAAGTGCAAACAGGTAATACCGATGCAGCACAAGCACAACTAGAGCAAATGCTTGATGCCAAAGCCGAGCCAGAAGGCGAAGTATATGTAGTAGGTGCAGGCCCAGGCGATCCTGAGCTTTTAACACTTAAAGCATTGCAGTTAATGCAGCAAGCCGATGTCGTTGTATACGACTATTTAGTGTCTGATGAAATTATGGAATTAGTACGCCGTGATGCCGATTTAGTTTGCGTAGGTAAGCGTATGGGCGATCACAGTGTAGCGCAAGAAGATACCAACCAAATGCTGGTTGATTTTGCCAAGCAAGGCAAAAAAGTATGTCGCATTAAAGGCGGCGACCCATTTATTTACGGCCGTGG
>NZ_AUTO01000316.1:0-57659 GCF_000498055.1 Pseudoalteromonas sp. TB51 | reverse complement strand
CTGCCGCCGCTGGTTGTAGCGCGTATGCGGGTATTCCGCTTACTCACCGCGACCACGCACAAGCCATCCAGTTTGTAACAGGACATTGTAAAAAAGATGGCCAAGAGCTCGATTGGCAATCGCTTGCTAAAGCGCATCAAACTTTAGCTATTTATATGGGCGTTATTAAATCGCCACATATACAGGCTCAGCTTTTAAAACATGGCCGTAGCGCTAATACGCCAGTTGCCATAATCGAAAACGGCACGCGTAAAAACCAGCGTGTTGTTACGGGGCAATTAGGTGAGCTTGCAGATTTAATAGAGCGCAACAGTGTGGTATCGCCAGCATTACTTATTATTGGCGAAGTAGCCGCCCTGCACTCGCAGCTTGCATGGTTTGGCCAAAACGAGCAAACCAGTAGCTTTGCTCAGCCGCTAACCGGCGTATCAAATACATAATTATATTTTACTTAATCACTTTTAATCATTTTAGTAGGACGACTAACAATGGCTTTAACTCACCTTCAGCAACTTGAAGCTGAAAGTATCAAAATCATGCGCGAAGTCGCCGCTGAGTTTGAGAACCCAGTAATGCTTTACTCTATTGGTAAAGATTCGTCGGTACTTTTGCACTTAGCGCGTAAAGCATTTTACCCTGCAAAAATTCCGTTTCCGTTATTACACGTAGACACCAACTGGAAGTTTCGTGAAATGATTGAGTTTCGCGATCGCCTTGCAAAAGAATACGGTTTTGACCTGCTGGTACACAAAAACCCAGAAGGCATGGCAATGGGTATTAGCCCGTTTGAGCATGGCTCGGGTAAACATACCGACATAATGAAAACCCAAGGCTTAAAGCAAGCGCTAGATAAATACGGCTTTGATGCTGCATTTGGTGGCGCACGCCGCGATGAAGAAAAGTCTCGCGCTAAAGAGCGTGTTTACTCGTTCCGCGATAAACACCACCGTTGGGACCCTAAAAACCAACGTCCAGAGCTTTGGAATACTTACAACAGCCAAGTTAACCCAGGTGAGAGCATTCGTGTATTCCCACTGTCTAACTGGACTGAACTTGATATTTGGCAATACATTTACCAAGAAAACATTGAAATGGTTCCGCTTTATTTAGCGAAAGAGCGCCCAGTAGTAGAGCGCGACGGCACCTTAATTATGGTCGACGATGAGCGCATGCCACTTGCTGAGGGCGAAGTACCACAAATGAAGTCGGTACGTTTTCGTACTTTAGGCTGTTACCCACTTACCGGCGCAGTTGAATCTACAGCCAGTAACCTAACAGAAATTATTGAAGAAATGCTGCTATCTACGTCATCTGAACGTGAAGGCCGTGTAATAGATCACGACTCAGCAGGCTCAATGGAGAAGAAAAAACGTGAGGGGTATTTCTAATGTCTACCAATACTAACGACACCATTAACGAAGTAAAAGAGATTGGCATAGACGCCTACCTAGCACGCCAACAAGATAAAAGCTTATTGCGTATGCTTACCTGTGGCAGCGTAGATGACGGTAAATCAACACTGATTGGCCGCCTACTGCACGACAGCCACCAAATTTATGAAGATCAGCTAGCAGCTCTTCATAAAGATAACGAAAAAGTAGGTAACGCAGGCGAAGAGCTAGACTTAGCGCTATTAGTAGATGGCCTACAAGCTGAGCGCGAGCAAGGCATTACTATTGATGTAGCGTACCGTTATTTTTCAACGGCTAAGCGTAAATTTATTATTGCCGACACCCCAGGGCACGAGCAATACACACGCAACATGGTAACAGGCGCATCAACAAGCGATGTAGCCATTATTTTGGTTGATGCCCGCTACGGTGTGCAAGTACAAACTAAGCGTCATAGCTTTATTTGTGACTCACTAGGTATTAAACAATTTGTGGTAGCGATTAATAAAATGGATATCGTTGATTTTGACGAAACCGTTTATGAAAAAATCAAAGCCGACTACCTTAAATTTGCTGAGCAACTTAACGTATCAAACATTAAGTTTGTGCCTATGTCGGCGCTTAAAGGCGACAACGTAGTAACACGCTCTGCTCATACGCCTTATTACACCGACAAGCCATTGCTTGAGCTTTTAGAAGACTCACCAGCGGCAGAAACCGATACCGGCTTTGAAGCTCGCTTACCTGTGCAATATGTAGTGCGCCCTAACTTAAACTTCCGTGGTTTTCAGGGCACATTGGCATCAGGTAAATTACAAGTTGGCGATGCAATAAAAGTATTACCGTCGGGTAAAACATCAAGCATTAAAGAAATTGTGACCTTTAATGGCAACCTAGATCACGCAGAGGCCGGCCAAGCAATTACCGTTACCCTAAATAGCGAAATTGATATTAGCCGCGGCGATGTCATTGTGCCGCAAAGCTCAAGTGCAACGGTTACTAACCTTATACAAGCTAAACTTGTGTGGATGCACGAAGAGCCGCTGGTACTAGGTAAAAGCTACAACATTAAACTAGGTAGCAAAAATACATCAGCCGTGGTTAAAAAGATTGACCACACTATTGATGTAAACACTTTAGAGCACGGCACAGCCGATTCACTTCAGCTAAACGAAATTGCCATTGTCACGCTTGAACTAAGCGAAACAATATTAGCTGACGAGTATCACAACAACCACGAAACTGGCTCATTTATCCTTATCGACCGTTTATCTAACTTAACGGTTGCCGCAGGTATGATTGAGCAAGTACTAAAAAGCGAAAAACAAAACAGCGATTTCAGCGACTTTGAAATTGAGTTTAATAGCTTAGTACGCAAGCACTTCCCACATTGGCAAGCGCTTGATATTTCAAAACTGTAAGTATAAAAATGTCTGTTAGGAATAAAAAAGCATGGTAGAGCAGCTCGTTTTAACAGGCATTATGCTTACCTTAGTTGGGTGCCTTTTTGGCACCCGCATTAATCCAGCATGGTTATTTGTAAGTGCTATTGGTACGGGTTATTTAACAGGCCTGATTGACCTTGAAAGCATGTTAGTAAACTACGCAAACCCGTCGCTCATTACCCTGGTATTATTAGTGCTGGTTTCAATCGCTATTGAAAAAACCACACTCATACAACAGCTTTCCCAATCCTTATCTAAAGGGAGCTTAGTAAATTCGGTAACAAAGCTTGGTTTATCAACCGCGTTTTTATCGTCATTTACTAACAATACCGCGGTTGTGGCATCGCTTATCACCGCCATAAAAGACAACCCAAATCATTCACCCTCAAAGCTACTATTACCGCTGTCGTACACCGCTATATTAGGCGGCACCATTACACTTATTGGTACATCAACCAATTTAATAGTGAACGGTTTTGCCGTAGATGCAGGTATGGCGCCACTGGGCTTTTTTGATTTTACCTTAGTGGGCATTGGCGCATTAAGTGTGGGCCTCATTACTATTTTAGTGATGCTCAAATACCTGCCCGACAACGGCAAAAACACACAAGAGGTTATTCCCTTTTACTTAGAGGGAAAAGTGCAGGCAGGCTCTAAACTTATTGGCCGCACCGTAGAAGAAAACGGCCTACGCGATTTAAAAGATTTATTCCTCGCCGAAATTATTCGTGGCGATGAGCGTATATACGCAGTAACACCTCAGCAAATTATTAGACAAAACGACGTACTGCTGTTTGTTGGCGATATTAAATCGGTGCCCTTATTAAGACGCTTTGACGGATTAAAAGTGGTGCACGACAACCACGAAAAAGACATAGAACACTTAGTTGAAGTGGTTGTAAGCCAATCATCAAAGTTTATTGGCAAAACCGTAAAAGAGGCACGTTTTAGAGAGCAGTTTCATGCCGCTGTTATTGCCATTCGCCGAGGGCATGACCGCTTACAAGGCGGCCTTGGGCAAGTGCAATTGCAAGCCGGCGACTCCTTAATACTCGCTCCCGGTAAAAACTTTTACTCTTTACCTAATTTAAACCGCGAATTTGTGTATATATCGGGGTTTGACTTACAAACACATCTAAAACCTAAACAATCTAATATTGTATTGGCAGGCTTTGCCGCCGTGTTAGGGTTGAGCATTGTAGGTATAGTTCCTTTAGTTAAAGGCCTGCTGGTGTTACTCATTGGCTTATTGCTTAGCGGTACAGTTAAACTGAGCGAAGTAAAACGTCGCTTTCCCATTGAGCTACTCGCCGTTGTAGGCAGTGCCATAGGACTTGCTAAATTAATGATAGAAACTGGGCTTGCCGGGCAAATATCAGATGCCCTATTTATGGTACTAGGTGATTTTGGCCCTTATGGCGCGTTTATCGCCATATTTTTAATGACCGTATTATTCACCGAGCTTATTACTAATAATGCCGCAGCAGCGCTTTCATTTCCTGTGGCTTACTCGCTAGCAGTGGGTTTTAATGTAGACCCTCTACCCTTTATTATGGCGGTAGCGTTTGGTGCATCTGCCAGTTTCATATCGCCGTTTGGGTATCAAACAAACCTTATGGTTTACAGCGCGGGTAACTACCGCTTAAAAGATTACATAACAATGGGCTTGCCCCTTTCTATTATTTATTCAATCACGGTATTAACCTTGATCCCGCTCGTATTTCCTTTTTAATACGGGCGCTTACAGTACAAGAGACACACCACTATGGATGAAAATATTGTTTGGCATAACTACGCAACCACAAAAGCACAGCGTAGTGAGCAAAAAAAGCATAAACCGGCCATTTTATGGTTTACCGGTTTTTCAGGCTCTGGCAAAAGCACCGTAGCCAACGCACTAGAAGCGGCGCTTAATCAGCAAGGTGCGCACACTTACCTGCTTGATGGCGACAACGTACGTCACGGCTTATGTAAAGACCTTGGCTTTAGCGACGAAGACCGCATCGAAAACATACGCCGCGTTGGCGAAACCGCAAAACTAATGACCGATGCCGGCCTATTAGTACTTACCGCGTTTATCTCGCCATTTAGAGCAGAGCGCGACATGGTGCGCAGCCTAGTAGATGACGGCGAGTTTATTGAAGTATTTATAGATACCCCGCTTGATGTATGCGAAAGCCGTGACCCTAAAGGCTTATACAAAAAAGCCCGTGCAGGTGAGATTAAACACTTTACCGGTATCGACTCAAGCTACGAAGTACCCAACAACCCAGAAATAATTTTAGATACCAGTAAAAACACCCTAGACCAATCGGTTACACAACTGATAACGTATCTAAAACAAAAGCATATTATAGGTTAACCCCAATGAACCAAACCGAGCTACTAGAAGAAACCCTCATCCTTGCCCGCAAAGCAGGCCAAGCCATAATGGGGATTTACGAAAAGGACTTTAACGTTGAATACAAAGCCGATGAAAGCCCAGTAACCGACGCCGACTTAGCAGCTCATAAAGTCATTGTGACAGGGCTAAAACAGCTCACACCCGACACACCTATACTTAGCGAAGAAAGCGCTGATATAAGCTGGGACATTCGTCAAACATGGAAAAGCTACTGGTTAGTAGACCCAATCGACGGCACTAAAGAGTTTATTAAAAAGAACGGCGAATTTACCGTAAATATAGCCCTAATCGAAAACGGCAAACCTGTGCTTGCTGTCGTTGATGCGCCCGCGCTTGGCGTATCGTACTTAGCCAGTAACGACATTGGCGCGTTTAAAGATAAAGGCGATGAGCGCATCGAGCTTAAAGTAACCACCAAACCTAATAAAGGGTTAATCCGCGTGGTGGGCAGTCGCTCGCACCCATCACCCGATTTAGCCGAGTTTGTAAAACGCTTTGACGACGTTGAAATGGTCTCAAAAGGCAGCTCACTAAAATTATGCTTAGTTGCCGAAGGCAGTGCTGATATTTACCCGCGCTTAGGCCCAACCTGTGAGTGGGATACGGGAGCTGGCCATGCTATTGCTGAAATAGCCGGCGCTAAAGTAACCAAGCTCGATGGCAGCCCACTTATTTATAACACCAAAGATGAGTATTTGAATCCGTATTTTATTGTTTCGGCTTTAGAGGGATAAGAGCAGTTTCGAGTGGTTAGCTATCAGTTGTCAGCAAGATAAGTGATAGCTTTAGCTCTGTATATTATCAATAGATGACCACTCCTAATCTGTTAACTAAAACGCCTTTTAAGGTTTATAAATAAAGAACTTAAAGAAAAAATAAAGGCAGTCAGTATGGATAAAAAGAAGGTTATTGTTTTATTGTTTGGCATTTTATGGTTTGTGTTAGGAGCTACTTTTTTCATAGGTTTTGAGTCAGTAGAAAAGCTGTTGTTCTGCGTGTTAGTATTTTTCTTCTGTTATAGATATATCTATGCATTTATATTAAAAATAAGTATTTATACACCGTATACCGGTGAGGAAATTCCTCCTACTGAAGGTAATTTAATAAAGCGGCTCTTTATGCTGATTATAGGCATCGGTGCGTGCACCTATTTTACTTTCTTTATTTCTTAAAAAGCATATTAGCCCAAAAGCCTGAACAACCCCTAAAAGAAAAGGTTATATTATCACTTGGTATGTTTATAACGTTGCTGTGTTTCAGTACGCTTTATCAATTGGTAGACAAGTTTTTTAGTGCGAAATAGCGAGGATGGTTAACGGGTACTACACATCGAGGAGACCATTGCCTAGTATAAAGCGCTTGTTGTATGCTTTAGTTAGCAGGCTTATTTCTGTATCTACGCAACTTTCTTAATAAGTGTTCAGGATCTTCGTCTGAGCCTTTAGCTCTCAAATATTCTTCGGCTACTTCATATTGCGAACGTTTTTTCTTTTCATTACTAATAGCTTCCATAGATAACGTCATCTCTAAAAATTTAACGTCTTGCTTTTTTGCTTCTCGCCCAGAAAAGTTTCCAATGCCTTTAATAGGCTTTCCATAAAATGATTCTTCAAGATCAACTTTACCAGCTTGTAGCATATACACTTCATAAATCTCTGATATTTTGAGAAGTAATTCAGGTGGTGGGTAAATCCCAAGCTCCATGAAATATGCAAGTTTACCAAGTGGATCTTCCGACACTAAAGGGCGGTCTCTTTCTAAATTTAACTCACTATAAAAGTGCTTATTAAGGTACTCCCACGCCTCCTCTAATTCATTAATGGTTTGCTCATTAATATCTAGGTATTTACTCTTCATAACAGCCCCTGAAAATATTACGGTAAAAATAAGCGCAGCAATTATGCTACCTAAAATATTTAAAGCTAATATACCACTTGGTTTCTTGTGCCACTTTATAGAATTATTGCTCATACTATTACCCCTTAATTAGTTAGGAAATAATTATTAACGAAGTCATTACAATAAGTAAGGACACTCAAGCTTTTAGATATCCGTTGCCACATCTACTCACTAAAATCTAAAACACTATAACTAAAATAAAGTAAGAATTTAGAGGAGCAATGGCGTGTTGGGTTTCGCTTCGCTCTACCCAACCTACAACTGTGCTGGTTCGGGTATTTGTTTATTTTTACAGCGCCGTTTCGTATTCATGACACTTTTGGTGCAACGGCGTCTAATTAATTAGTCTACAAACCCCCTCAAAACATGAAACTTTTAGCTAAAAACTATATTCTTGCGCGCGATTATTATTTAAATAATGGATGAGCACACACATGACACCATCACAAGATGCAACGCTTTCAAATGCATCAACAACAGGTGAACACACACCTACTTCTAAATGGAACCTGCACGATACGCAGTGGACGTTAAGCCTTTTTGGTACCGCCGTTGGCGCGGGCATTTTATTTTTACCTATTAACATTGGTATAGGTGGTTTTTGGCCGCTTATTATTATGGCGTGTTTAGCCTTTCCAATGACCTTTTTAGCACACCGTGGCTTAGCCCGCTTTGTGTTGTCGTCTAAAAACAAAGATTCAGATTTTACTGATGTTGTTGAAGAGCACTTTGGTGTAACGGCGGGTAGATTAATCTCTTTATTATACTTTTTATCTATATTCCCCATTTTGCTTATTTACGGCGTAGGCTTAACCAATACCGTTGACAGCTTTATGGTTAACCAAATGGGCCTTGAGTCACCTTCTCGCGTGTTGCTTTCGGGTGTATTGGTTGCCGGTATGATTAGCCTAATGATGGGCGGTGAGCGCTTAATGCTGCGCGCGTTCGCTATTTTGGTGTATCCGCTTGTAGGTATTTTATTTTGCTTATCGCTCTATTTAATCCCTAGCTGGCAAATGCCTGATATGAGCCTACCTGAGGCGGGCAGCTTTACAAAAACGCTGTGGTTATCTATTCCTATTATTGTGTTTTCGTTTAGCCATGCGGCGGCTATTTCAAGCTTTGTGAACGTGCAGCGTGGGCATTATGGCAATCAGGCCACTAATAAGGCTGAGGCTATTTTAAAGCGCACTAGCTTACTGCTTATTGTATTTGTACTGCTGTTTGTGTTTTCGTGCGTGCTTTCGCTTACTAGCGAGCAAATGGCGGCTGCTAAAGCGGCTAACGTATCGATTTTATCTTACCTTGCTAATATCACCAGTAACTCGTATATCGCGACCCTTGGGCCGCTGGTTGCCTTTATTGCGATTACGTCATCGTTTTTAGGGCACTTTTTAGGTGCACGTGAAAGCTTTACCGGTTTGGTGACTAAGCAAACAAGCTTAAGTGCTAAAGTAGCCGACAAAATTGGCGTATTAATTATGTTTTTTGCTATTTGGTTTTGCGCGGTTAAAAACCCAAGCATTTTAGACATGATGGATCAGCTCTCTGGCCCTATCATTGCGATGATTTTATTTATTATGCCAATGATTGCCGTATACAAAGTGCCTTCGCTGAGTAAATACCGCAACCGTTTAAGCACATTGTTTGTACTTGCTGTGGGCTCACTAGCCGTATGTGCGCTTATTTACAGCATGCTTAATTAAGCGAATTGCTATAAATGCCCCACATAAAAAATGGCGCTCACTGAGCGCCATTTTTAATACAACTAAATTGCTTTTAAACTAATTTATTCTGCGTCTGGTAGGTTACGACCGTAGAATATTTCCTGCATTTCGCGGGTTAGTTTAGAGCGAATTTCTTCTTCTTCCTCATCCGACAGCTCATCAGTAGATAGGCCGAACAGGTAAGTGTTTAAGTCGGTTTCTTTTAACATCATTTTGGTGTGGAACAGGTTTTCTTGATACACGTTCACGTCCATCATTTGGTACGCTTCTTTGGTATCTTCTGTCATGAAGTTTTGAATCGAGTTAATTGCATGGTCAATGTAGTGTTTAACGCCGTTTACGTCGCGGGTAAAACCACGTACGCGGTAGTCAATGGTTACTACGTCTGACTCAAGGCTATGAATTAAGAAGTTTAACGCTTTAAGTGGCGAAATAATGCCACAGGTAGATACTTCAATATCAGCACGGAATGTACAAATACCATCATCAGGGTGTGCTTCTGGGTAGGTATGTACACAAATGTGGCTTTTATCTAGGTGCGCAACAACGGAATCTGGTAATGGGCCTGGCGCTTCGTCAGCATCGTAATTTTGCTGCTCTTCTACCGGCTCTTCCGAAACCAAAATAGTCACACTTGCGCCTTGTGGTTCATAATCTTGGCGCGCCACATTTAAAATGTTAGCACCAATAATATCAACAACATCACCTAGTATGTCGGTTAGTCTATCTGCACTGTACTGCTCGTCGATATATTCAATGTATTCTTTACGTTGTTGCTCGGTCTTTGCGTAGCAAATGTCGTAAATACTAAAGCTTAAACTTTTGGTTAAATTATTAAAGCCATGAAGTTTAAGTTTATCGAAGGGTTTGTTCATGATAAACCAACCTATAAATTAGTGAAATCTGCACCTGCAGAATGAAAAGTTCGCGGATTTTATACGAATTTTCCTCACGGAAAAAGCGTTATTTTACCTGTTCTTGCACAACTTCGTGGCTGTGGGTAATTTCTACTGTTTTATCAAGCATTAAAGCAACAGAACAATACTTTTCAGCAGAGAGCGAAACCGCGCGCGCAAGGTGTTTTTCCGAGACATTATTGCCTGTAACAACAAAGTGTAAATTAATTTTAGTAAATACACGAGGCGCTGTTTCGGCGCGCTCTGAGCTTAGTTGTACTTGCACATCAGAAAAATCTTGTTTGGCTTTTTTTAAAATACTTACAACATCTACCGACGAGCAACAGCCTACCGACATAAGTACCATTTCCATTGGACTTGGTGCAGCGCTGTCGCTACCGGCATCAAAAACTACATTGTGATTAGAATTAGAACGGCCAATAAAGGTGTCGCCTTCAACCCATTTTACATTTGCTTGCATGTGTTTATCTCTAAAAAAATTTTGTTGATTGTATAACAATCTGCAACGATACGTGAGCGCTGAGATTAAATTTAGTGGTGTTATTAATAAGGCGAGAAGTAATAGGAGCGCAGTTATTAGGTAATACTGCGCTGTGTTAACGGGTAACGTTAAGAGGTTTGTGTTACCGCGTTATCAAATAAGTTTTTAATAAGCCCAGCAAACTCATCTATAAATGCGTGTTGTTCAACCGTAACGGGTTGTGAGGTTATGCTGCTTAGTACTTCTTGTAAGTCGTAAACAATACCGTCTACCTCGCGCACTATTTGGCTGCGTTGTTCGGTATTAAGATTGGTATGTTGTTCACAAATTAGCATAACGTTATGCGCTATTACGTCTTCTATGAGTTCCATAACGGTAGGGGCACCGGGTTTGATTTCGCCTGGCTTCTCAAATAACGCTAAATTTTGAGTTAGATACATGATCAAGTCATCGTACCCTTGCCTGTCTAAAACCATTGTGATTTTCACCTTTGAATAACTAATTGCATAGATTTAAGCAGAAAGCGCCACTAATTACTAGCTTTGCGCGATACCAATACAAAAAAAGCAGCCTAAGCTGCTTTTCTCATTCTTTATAACTACAAATAGAACAGTAATTAATCTATTTTTAAGCCTGGGCTTAGTGTTGCTGGCATCGTTACTTTTTCAAGTTCTACCGAAGCTACAGGGTATGCACAGTAGTCGGCTGCATAATATGCGCTTGCTCTGTGATTTCCTGATGCGCCAATACCACCAAATGGGGCTGCACTTGATGCGCCTGTAATTGGGCGGTTCCAGTTAACAATACCGGCACGAATACGACGTAAAAAGTGATTGTAGTCGGCTTCGCTATCGCTTAATAAACCTGCTGATAAACCAAAGCTGGTATCGTTTGCTTTATCAATTGCGTGGTCAAAGTCATCAAAGCGGAACACTTTTAATAATGGGCCAAAGTGCTCTTCATCTGGGAAGTCGCTAATTGCTGAACACTCAATAATACCCGGTGTTACAAAACCAGTATTGGCTGTGTGCTCAAGCTCTACTAGTACTTCACCGCCAAGCTCAACCAGCTCGTTTTGTGCTTTTACCATGCCTGCTGCAGCCGCAGATGAGATCATAGAGCCCATAAATGGCTGATCTTCATCATCGTAGTTGCCTACTTTAATGGCTTTAGTTGCAGTGATAAGGCGCGCTAAAATGTCATCGCCTTGCTGGCCTTTAGGTAAAAATACTTTACGTGCACAAGTACAACGTTGACCGCTTGAAATAAACGCCGATTGAATAATATCGTGTACCGCGGCTTTAGTATCTGCCACATCTTTAATAATCAGTGGGTTATTGCCACCCATTTCAAGCGCTAAAATTTTACCCGGTTGACCCGCAAACTGCTCATGTAAAATATGTCCAGTGCGCGAAGAACCCGTAAAGAATAAACCATCTATGCCTTTATGCGCAGCAAGGGCTTTACCTGTTTCTACTTCACCTTGAACAAGGTTAATTACACCGGCAGGTAAACCGGCTTTTTCCCATAGTTTAAGCGTAAGCTCTGCCACCATTGGCGTAAGCTCTGATGGCTTAAATACTACTGTGTTACCGGCTAAAAGCGCTGGCACAATGTGGCCATTAGGTAAGTGCCCAGGGAAGTTATATGGGCCAAATACGGCAACTACACCATGTGGTTTATGACGGATCATCGCACGCCCTACCGGCATAGCGTTTTCAACGTCGCCAGTGCGCTCTAAAAATGCTTTTTCAGAAATGGCAATTTTACCTACCATAGCGCCCGCTTCTGTACGCGTTTCCCACAGTGGCTTACCGGTTTCTTGGGCAATCGCAACAGCAAGCTCTTCGCTGTGCTCTTTAAGTGTTGCTGCAAAGGTTTTAACTATCTCTAGGCGCTCGTTAAAGCTTTTATCTGCCCAGCTGTAAAATGCTTCGCGCGCCGAATTTACTGCGCTATCTACTTGCTCTGCAGTCGCTGAAGATGCCTGCCAAATAACGTCGTTATTTGCAGGGTTTACTGAATTAAATGCGTTGCCTTGGCCTTGTGACCACTGACCATTAATAAATTGTGCAGGATGAGTCATTATACTTTCTCCTTAATTAAACTGGGGTTGCGCTTACGGTGTCGCCCGATTGTAGCTGTAGGGCATCGGCTATTTGTTGCGATAAAATAAGGCTGCTTGCACGCTCATCAAAGCTAAGTGCTGCAACCGTTGCACGGTAATCTTCTAACTTGCCGTTAGCAAGCAGTACCATGGTATCGCCCGATGCTTCGCCTATTTCTACTTTAAAGTCTTTCGCATTACGAATAGTGGCAATGTTATCTACTTTTGCTTCTACTGTAGGGCCCGCATCAAAAATATCGACGTAACCGTTGAAGGTAAATCCTTCATTTTTTAATAGCTCAATAGCTGGGCGTGTGTTGTCGTGTACTTTACCAATCACCGCTTGAGCGTCTTTGCTCAGCAAGTTTACGTAAATTGGGTACTTTGGCATTAGTTCAGCAATAAACACTTTTTGGCCTATACCTGTTAGGTAATCGGCGGTAGGAAAGTCCATTGAGAAAAAGTGCTCTTCTAGCCACTGCCAAAACGGGCTGCTGCCGTTCTCGTCAGACACGCCGCGCATTTCTGCTATTACTGTTTGTGCAAAACGCTGCTCATGCTGTTTTATAAACATAAAGCGCGCTTTTGAAAGAAGTTTACCGTTACAGTTTTTACGATAGCCATCTTTCAAAAATAAGGTACATAGTTCTGTCGCGCCGGTGTAGTCGTTACATAGGGTTAAAATATCAACCGCTTTGTATACATCTAACGTGCGTGATGAGTGAATTACTTTACTTAAGTGGTAATGATAAAACGCATCATCAAGCCCTACTGCAGCTTCAATAGCTGAAGTACCGACTACTTCACCGGTTTCGGTATCTTCAAGAACAAACAGGTAGCCTTCGTCACCAGGTTGTGACGTTTGTTTAGCAAATGAACTTACAGAATGGTCAATTTTCTTTTGCAGTAACTCTTCGTTTAACGGCAAAGATGTAAAACCATGACCCGATTCGTGGGCAATTTTTAATAACGCTGCGTAATCATTTTGCTGGATTGGGCGAAGGATCATCATGAGTCCGCTTGCTCCCTTATCAATAACGGTAAATAGAATATGCAGGGCAAGCAGGCTTGCCCTTAATAAGGTGGTTTAACGCGCTTAAGCGTTTACTACGCTTGCTACTGCTTTTTCAAAACGCGCCATACCTTCGCGAATATCCGCTTCGGTGATTACTAACGATGGCGTAAAGCGTACTACATCAGCACCCGCTACAAGCGACATAAGCCCTTGCTCGGTAGCTGCTACTAAAAACTCTTTAGCACGGCCTTTGTATTGCTCGTTAACGGCTGCACCAATTAATAAACCTTGGCCACGAATTTCGCTAAACACGTTGTATTTTTCGTTTACCGCGTTAAGAAGCTCGTTAAATAATGCTGCTTTTTCTTTTACGCCCGCCAGNACTTCAGGGGTATTTACAGTATCAAATGCGGCTTCAGCTACTGCACACGCCAGAGGGTTACCACCGTAAGTAGAACCATGAGTCCCTACTTTTAAGTGCTGTGCAATCTCAGTAGTCGTTAGCATAGCGCCAATAGGGAAACCGCCGCCAAGTGCTTTAGCTGACGTTAAAATATCAGGCACTACGTTTAAACCTTGGTATGCGTATAGCTCACCAGTACGGCCAACACCTGTTTGTACTTCATCAAAAATAAGCAGTGCATTGTGTTTAGTACATAGCTCACGAACGCCTTGTGCAAATTCGTCAGTTGGCGAAATAATACCGCCCTCACCTTGCAGTGGCTCCATCATTACGGCACATGTTTTGTCGCTAATTAGCGCTTCAAATGCAGCTAGGTCATTGTAATCACAATGTACGATGTCGCCTGGCTTAGGACCAAAACCATCTGAGTATGCAGCTTGCCCGCCTACGGTTACGGTAAAGAACGTACGACCGTGAAAGCCTTTGTTAAATGAGATAATTTGTGATTTTTCAGCACCAAATTTATCAAGTGCAAAACGACGAGCTAATTTAAGTGCAGCTTCGTTTGCTTCTGCGCCTGAGTTTGCAAAGTAAACTTTTTCAGCAAAGGTCGCATCGACCATTTTTTTAGCTAAACGCAGCGCAGGTTCGTTAGTCATTACGTTTGATAGGTGCCAAATTTTTTCGCCTTGCTCTTTTAATGCACCTACTAATGCAGGATGGCAATGGCCAAGACAGTTAACAGCAATACCACCGGCAAAGTCGATAAATTCTTTACCTTGTTGATCCCATACGCGAGAGCCTTCGCCTCGAACAGGAATAACGCTTGAAGGCGCGTAGTTAGGAACCATTACGTGATCAAATAATTCGCGATTGACTGTCATTTTTTTTCCTCTTAATTGTGAGCAACACAAAACATCAAAATAGGTGTTTGGTTATAAATGTAACCAAGATATTTACGCACTAAATAGCAAAAGGTTGAGCGTAAAACTGCCTTGTGGTTCAATTTTCAGGCGCTCATTATTTCAGATATTTGTGGTGCTGTCTCGTTAAAAACTTTCATGCAGGCCTTTAAAATAAAGGCCTTGGGATATTATTTCATAGATAGTGAATAACTATCTGCATAGAAAATAAATGCCATTTTTTAATACTTATGCGCCTGCGCAGTGAGTCGCGCCTTACATTAAGTGCTTAAAGCGAGGTGTGCTTGGGGAGATGTTAATGAATGAATAGTCGCAAAAAAATTAACAAAAAATTCAATAGTTAATGAAAATTTGCCGCCACCAACGGCAATTTACCGATATAAGGACCAGCGAGTAAGCTGCTTTTTAGTCAATTTGAATAGCAAGGTTGGTAAAATTGCTTGTTTCGAGGGCTTTTAGCTCATTTTTAGTGAATTGATGATACGAAAACCATGCCTGCATTTCATCTTGTTCAATAAGTTGGTGCTGTTTTAGATTTAAATACTGCGAATAGCATCGCGCTTTAAGCATGACTTCACTCATAGGGAAAACATCACTACTTTGCTCAATACCATGAACAAGTTGCGCCATAACATGATTAAACGGCAAAAACTTAAAAGCCATTTTTCGTATAACTTTAGCACTTAACTCAAGCGACTTATTACTTAACAACGTGGTTAAAAATAAGGGATCTGGCTTTAGCTCCATCAATGCCGTGTGTAAATCTTTTTGCTGTGCTTCGCGTGCTATTTGCACTTTGCGTTGCCATACCTGTTCAAAGGTTTTTAAGTACAAACGCACTAAGGCAATACGCCCAACATCTATAAGCATGCCCAGTGTAAACGCATGTACGGGGTTTACATCGTTAAGCTCTGCAATTTTTTGCGCCGCAATTGCATTGGCCATGGCGGCATCGCGCAGGCGGCGTTTTAATAATGGAAATGGCTCTGTGCTGTGTGGCATCCAATGGCGCATAGCAAAAGTAGGAATTACCAATTGTAAGTTATCAAGGCCAATATAGCGCAGTGCAAGTGCGGGGCTGTCTACTTTAACTGAGGTACTTTTGCTGCGCTGCTTTCGGTAGTAAGGCAGGTTTACCAATGACACTAATTCGCGGCCAAGCCAACTAGAATCATTTACCAATGGCTCTAAACGCCCAACACTTGCCGACTTAACCGCCAGTATATCTAGCATGGTAGCAACGTTATCTTCTATGCCTATGGTGTTTTGAATAACAGCATCCATATCTTCTAATTGCTTAAATATGGCTGTTTCTATTACTTTATGAAGTTGCTTGCTCGCTTGTGCTCGGTACTTATGATGCGCGGTGCTACTTTGCTGGCGTTTATGCTGTGCGGCAACTTCTACTTCTAATAAAGTGCGTTGCTTCATTGGTTCGCCATAATCAATTTCCAGCGTATGAATAAAGCCAATTTGTTGATGTGCAAAACTATGGCCAAGCATCAAGTCGTGAGCACGCTGGTCAAGCATTGAGGCTATTCGCTTTTGCGACGCAAGTTCAGTCATAAAGTCCATTCAGTATAAGTATTACCATTCGGTGGTTACTGTAAGGTTAGAAGCGAGATAAAAAGTTAGCAAGCAATTCGAGCCCTTGAGTTGTTAAAATAGCCTCGGGATGAAATTGCACGCCTTCAAGAGCAAGCTCTGTGTGAAGTAGCCCCATAATTTCGTCAAACTCACCTTGCTCGGTTTGGCTCCATGCGGTAATGGCTAATTCACTCGGTAAACTGTGTTTTTCGACCACCAGCGAGTGATAACGACACACAGTAAGCGGGTTTTCTAAACCGGTAAATACCCCCTTATTATTATGAACAATAGGTGAGGTTTTACCATGCATGACTTGCTTAGCACGTATAACCTTGCCCCCTAGCGCTTGCGCTATAGTTTGATGCCCTAAGCAAATACCCAAAATAGGATAAATGCCTTTTAGTTGCTCAACGACATTGAGTGACACGCCCGCTTCGTTTGGCGTACAAGGCCCCGGAGAAATAACAATATGCTTGGGGTTAAGTTGCTTAATTTGCGCAACAGATATTTCGTCATTACGCTTTACCAGCACCTCTTGGTTTAAGCGCTGAAAGTATTGTACTAGGTTATAAGTAAACGAATCGTAGTTGTCGATCATCAACAGCATTACACAACGACCTTATTTAATAATGTAGTGCTCTTTGCTCACATGTGTGGCTTGTAAAATGAGCGATAGAAGCTTTTATAGGGCCATTCTATCACTAATAATTACCCAACATACATTAGCAAAACGCCTTAAAAACTTACGCCTTTAGCTAAAAATGCTTCAAATTCGTTTGCTGGTATTGGCCGGCTTAACAAGTACCCTTGAATTAGGTCGCAGTTATACTCTTTTAGTTTTTCAAGTTGGGCATGCTCTTCTACGCCTTCGGCGATAATATCGAGCCCTAAGTTTTTAGCTAATTGGCAAATACTCAGTACTAAAGCCTGATCCCGTGTGTCTGTGGCCATATTGCGCACAAACGACTGATCTATTTTTAATTTATTTACCGGAAAACGCTGTAAGTAACCCAGCGACGAATAGCCCGTACCAAAGTCATCAATTGATAAGCTAATACCCAGTGCACTCAGCGCCTGCAGTACTGAAATACCAAACTCTTCATCGTCCATAATGGCGGTTTCGGTAATTTCTAGCTCAATTAAATGCGCGGGCACGTTAAAATGTGCCAACCGCTGTTTTATGCTTTGCACAAAGTCTTGCTGTGTAAATTGCCTTGCCGATATATTAATAGCCAAGCGGATATTTAAGTTTTGCTGATGCCATTTTTTAGCTTGGGCAAAGGCACTATCAAGTATCCATTCGCCTAATGGCAATATAAACCCGCTGTGCTCGGCAATAGGAATAAACTGTGCCGGAGAGACAAATTTCCCATTATCAAACCACCTAATTAAACATTCGCAGCTGTTTATGGTTTGCGATTTAAGGTGCATTTTAGGCTGAAAATAAAGCTCAAACTGCTGCTTTTCAATGGCGGTATCAAGGCGCCGAGCAATATGCAGCTGCTGGGCGTGCTTAACTCCGCTTTCGGTATCAAAATGAGCGTAGGGAATATTACGTTTTACTGCCTCTTCTAAGGCAATATTGGCGTGCAGTAGAAGCGTTTTATAGTCATTACTGGTTGGGTAGCGTGTTACACCGCAGTTAAAGCTCATGCGCATTTCACCGTACGGTGTGCTAATAGCTTGGCTTAAACGGCTTTGTACGCCTTTGAGTAAGTCATCTAGGGTTGTCGAGCAATCTTGCTCGGTATAAATAACCACAAAGTTTGCATCGGCAATGTGGTAGAAGGTCAGTTTGTTTTTACTTTTTAGCTGCTGAGAAAATTTATTAGCGCTGCGCGATAAGTGCGTAGCAAAGGCATTTATACACTCGTTAGCGCCCGATAAACCATATTGCTCAAGCAATAGCTTAAAGTGGCTTACATCAATCAGCATTAAACTAAAAGGCTGCTCAAGCGAAATTAGCTCATTGGTGTATGTTTCTAAACTGGCTTGGTTTGGCAACTTTGAATACGGGTGATGAAAGGCTAAATACTCTAATGAGCGCTCTGCCTCAAATTGCTCCGTTACATCGCGTATGTGTATATCAAAGGCATCTATTTCTTGCAGCCAATGTATTTGGTAAGTGAGGTAATGGTTATCTAGCTGTGTATAAAAACGCTCAACATGACTAGCCGACTGCTTAGTGTCTATTAGTTGCTGCTTTATATTAGGGCTTAGTAATGCAATGGGCGTGCTATGTTTATCGCTTACGTACGCTTTATGCATAGCAATAGCGGCAGGGTTACAGTAGTTAAGCTCAAGGTTGGCGCTTAAACTCACAATTGGGTTAGGGTTGCGCGTTGGAAATAGCGCTAAACGTTCGTTACGGGCACTAAGCTTTATAAATTTAGATGCGTAACGCCCTGTATAAATGCTTACCAGCACTATGGCAAACGTAAACAAAAACACAATATTGACTGTGGTGTGCAGGTTGCTTTCGGTGTCTTTGTAGCCGCTATCAACTGCATTTGAAATAATCGTTTCTGCATTTGTTAAGTGCCCCATCACTTGGGCTTGCAGTTCGGTGAGTTGCTCTAGTTGTGCTCTGGCTAAATCCCAACTAGTGCTGCTGCTTGATAAGTTTTCGTGTAATTTAAGTGCTAAGTCTAAACCACTTTTAAACTCATCACTTAAGCTGCTTTCTAGCGCTAATGTGCTGTGGTTTTGATCTAGGTTTTTTATTAGCGCAAGTATACGTACATGGTTTTCTAAAAAGTCGATTAAATAAAGTTCACGCTTACTCGTTGCGTAATACTCATATAATAAGCGTTCTTGCTTTACTAGGTAGGTTTCGATTAATCGAATATCGCGCAGCGCCGGAATTTGCTGTTCCATTAAGGTCGATGAGGTGCGCTTAATGGTTTCTGCCTGATAATAAACCATCGCAGACAGTACACAGCCTACCAGCACAATACCGATATAAAACTGCTTAGCTTTACTGGCAAATTTATTAGTGAATATTTTCATATAAACGCTTGCTCTGACCCTAAAATATTAACAACTCATTTTAAAACGTAATTATATACGATTAATAAAAGCACTATTGTTTATATTTGGTTATAAAAAAGGGTGTGCAAACGTTAATCAGGCGGGCATAAAAAAGAAAGAGGCCGGCGAGGATGCCGACCTTAATGATACCAATCCGCAATAATACTTAATCATTTTCAGGGGCTAAACGTGTCGCTATCTACGTTAAAAAATTCTCATTTAGAGCAACTAAATAGCGAATTTTTTGCCTTGCTATCAACACGCTTTTCCATCCTCAAATTAGATCACTTAATTATGCGGATTGGTATAATTTATTGTACAGAAATAACAACTTTGGCCATAGCTTGGCCACTTGCTAAGCGGTCATGCGCTTTAGCGGCTTCTTCTAAACTAAAGTCTTGCTCATCAAGTACTGGGCGCATACCGCCTGCTTCAACAATTTGCGCAAGTTTAGTCAGTTTGTCGCCGTGGTCTTGACGGTTAAAGTCGTGGATCATTGGAATAAGCATAAAGATTACGTTTAACGATAACCCTTTAAAGTGTACTGGGCTTAAATCTACTTCTAATAAAGAAAGCGTTGTAGATACCTGTGCATTTAGCTTTGCTGCAGCAAATGAGTTAGTAAGGTTACCACCACCTACTGTGTCAAATACCATGTCAAAGCCAATATTATTTGTGTGCTTTTCAACGTATTGCTCTACAGTCTCATCTTTAAAGTTAATGCCTGTAGCGCCAAAGCTTTCTATTAGTGCTAGTTGCTCTGCGTTACCGCCAGTTGAGTAAACATCAGCGCCAAAATGCTTAGCTAGTTGTACTGCTAAATGGCCTACACCACCTGCGCCGCCGTGTACTAATACTTTTTGGCCTGCACTTACACTTGCACGTGTTAAGCCTTCAAGTGCTGTAATACCTACAAGTGGAATAGCGGCTGCTTCTTTCATGCTTAGGTTTTTAGGTTTGTGAGCGATTAAGCGCTTATCAGCAAGAATAAACTCAGCAAGTGCACCTGGTAAATCGCCTAGGCCACCAGCACAACCATATACTTCATCACCTACTGCAAAGTCTGTTACGCCTTCGCCAACAGCTTCAACGGTGCCTGCAAAGTCCATCCCTAAAATGCCCGGTAGCTTTGGAGCAAAGGGTAAGTCAGCACCCATTTGACGAATCATCATATCAATTGTATTTACGCTTGTTGCGGCAATACGAACTAATACATTACCTGCTGTTACTTGTGGTTTTGCAACCTCAGCTGCTACAAACTCTTCAGTGCCACCAAAATTATTAATTGTCATTGCTTTCATGGGTATTGCCTCTGTTATCTGTCGATAAGTAATTATGTAATGAAGCTTCATTGTAGACACACCCTTTACAAATGATAATAAGGCTAAACATACAATCAGTTTCAAAATAATATTTATAATAGAGTTTAAAAATCACTCCATCACTGTTTAAAAGTAGGCATTAAACAAAATGCTACCCAGTCGCTGCGCTATATCAATTTAAGCTAGCTATGGTTGATTTATTATTGTCTAAGCCCCAGAGTAATATATGAAAAGGTAGTAATTCACTTAAGTAACTCATTTATCCTACTAAGGAGCGAATATGTTAGGCGAAGACCACTCACTTACCAATGACTTTCCACAGTACCTAAATACCATTGCAGAGCTAAATAAAAGCGACACAGAATTTGCTAAAAAGGCAGATAAATACGACAAGCTAGATAAAGAGATTCGTGTTTTAGAGCTTAAAGATGCGCCCATTAGCGATGAGCAAATGAATCAACTGAAACATGAGCGTTCAGAATTAAAAGATTGGTTGTACGAGCGTTTACAACAAGAGTAATGTTGTACGCAAAAAAAAAGAGTTCACCGTTAGGTGAACTCTTTGACGATCAACAAAGGGTAAAACATTTAAAGCACATATCGGCTTTATAAAAAACAACTAGGCCTTATAAGGCATGAGTAAAATCTTTTCGCGTTATTTTGCTACTAGCTATCAGCATTTAGCTGAGCAAGCAGGCTATCTAACGTATCAACTAACTGCTGATTTTTAGCAGGGTTGAGCGCATCTGGATGTGGCGGTGCAAAGCGCTCTGCATCGTTATCGAAATAAAGGCCAGTGGCATCTTTAAATTCGTCACTTAATGCGGCGCGGCAAAAAATATCAGCGCCTAGTTTTAAGTCGCCACCAGCAAGCCCGTAGGCATCTTTTACCATTTTACTACCTAGTAACGACTTAGGGTTTACCGCAACAACTAATGGCCCGCTGCCTTTAAGTGCTAAACCTAAGTGACGCGACCACATAGTAATAGCCAATTTGCTTTGCGCGTAGGCTGCGCTATCTGATAGTGGCTTTTTGCCCACTAACGAGTCAAAGTTAACGCTGGTTTGTGCAGCCGATGACACGTTAACCACACGTGATTGCGTGTTCATTACAGGCAGTAACGCTTTAGTAAGTAAATAAGGCGCTAACGTATTAACTGCAAACCGTGCATCTAGCCCATTTACAGTCGTGATATTTGCCAATTTATAAACACCGGCGTTATTAATAACTACATCAAGTATTTTATTCGCGTTTTGTAAGTCGGCTAACACTGACTGAGCCAAGGTGTTTACTTGCGCCATATCGCTTAAATCGGCAATGTAGGTGGCTGTGCTTGCTTGCGGGTAATCAGCGTTTAAGCTTGCTTGTACAGTATTTAACTTGTCCTGGTTGCGGCCATGTAATAATACAGTATGCCCTTGCGCTAACAACATTTTAGCGGTCTCTAGGCCAATACCGTCGGTGGCACCGGTTAATAAAATTGTTTTTTTCATGTTGAACGTTCCTTTTTATATTAAGACTTTGGCCATTGCATTAACGACAAATTACACACACATTAGCTAGCTGCTATTTATTAATAGTACCACCACTTTTAGCGACTAATAATTAGTGGCTCAGTAGAATCAGTTTATAGAATTAATTGATAAACCTATGCGCCCTTATTAAGTAGGTATAGCCATTGTGCCTTTGCTTGGGTGAATTTTAAGCGTTTATTTGAAATAACGGGCAATCATAACTATTGTTTTTAAATTACCTTAATAGTAGTATTTATCATATAAATACACTTTTCGAGAAAACACATGAAAGTTTTAGTTACAGGCGGTATGGGTTATATAGGTAGCCACACATGTATTGCCCTTCATGAGGCAGGCATTACCCCAGTTATTTACGACAACTTATCTAACGCAAGCCCCCGTGTGCTTGATCAACTCGAAAAAATTACCGGCACCCGTTTTGAGTTTATTTTAGGTGACATTCAAGACGAGCAGCAATTTAAACTTGCCCTTAAACACAGCCAAGCTGAGGCCGTATTTCACTTTGCAGCACTTAAAGCGGTAGGTGAATCAACCGAGCAACCACTGCGTTATTACCAAAACAATGTGTCGGGTACATTAAGCATGCTACAAAACATGCAAGAGGTAGGCGTTAACCATATTATATTTAGCTCATCGGCCACTGTGTACGGCGAGCCAGACTACCTACCTATTGATGAAAAACACTCTATACGCGCTACTAACCCATATGGTTGGACTAAAGTGATGGTTGAACAAGCCATGCAAGACGTATGCAATGCTAACAGCCAATTTATGGGCATTGCTCTTCGCTACTTTAACCCTGTTGGTGCACACCCAAGCGGCTTATTAGGCGAAAGCCCAAATGGTATCCCAAATAACTTAATGCCGTTTATTGCTCAAACTGCGGTAGGTAAACGCGAAGTGGTTAATATTTTTGGTGACGACTACGACACCAAAGATGGCACCGGCGTGCGCGACTATATTCACGTTTTAGATTTAGCTAAAGGCCATGTAGCGGCCTTTATGCAACACAAAACAGATACCGCCTTTCATGCTTACAACTTAGGCACAGGCCAAGGGTATTCGGTGCTTGATATGATCAAAGCATTTGGCGCATCAGCCAATAAAGATATTCCTTATAAAAGTGCACCGCGCCGAGCAGGCGATATTGCCTGTAATTACGCCGATGCCACAAAAGCGCAAACCACCCTTAACTGGCACGCAGAACTAACACTGAGCGACATGACTAACGACACATGGCGCTGGCAAACTAATTACCCAAGTGGGTTGGAGAGTTAACATGGCTTTATTAGAAAGTACTCACAGACGTAAAAACCCGCTAACGGGACGCTGGGTATTAGTATCACCGCATCGTAATAACCGCCCGTGGTTAGGCGCTACAGAAGCAGTAAACGAAAGCGTACTACCAAAACACGATGAAAGTTGCCCACTTTGCCCAAGCAACACCCGTGCAAATGGCGACAGCAACCCAGATTACAAATACACCCATGTATTTAGAAATGACTTTGGCGCACTTACCCCTAATGAGAGCGAGCAATCGCAAAGCTTGGACTCAGACAGCGATTTATTTATTGCTGATGAAGCAAGCGGCGAATGCCGTGTAATTTGTTTTTCGCCAGAGCATAACAAAACACTGCCAGAGCTTGAGCACGATGCCCTACACGAAGTAGTAAAAACCTGGAAAGACAACTACACAGAACTTGCACAACACTATGAATGTGTTCAGGTGTTTGAAAATAAAGGCGAGATCATGGGTTGCTCGCAACCTCATCCACACGGCCAAGTATGGGCGCATTCGCACTTATCAACCGAAATAGAAGCCGAAGATACCCAGCAGCTTGCCTATTTTAAAAAGCATGGCAGCGCGATGCTTGCCGATTACGTGCAAAAAGAGCAAGCAGATAAAACCCGCGTCGTATTTGAAAACGAGCACTGGCTTGTTGTGGTGCCATTTTGGGCAGCGTGGCCGTTTGAAACACTGCTTGTAACTAAAGATAACATTCAAAACTTTAGCCAGCTAAACGATGCGCAAACAGACGCCCTAGCACAAGCGCTTAAAGTATTAACCACTAAATACGACAACGTATTTAATTGTAGCTTCCCGTATTCTATGGGATGGCACAATGCACCGGCTAATCGTGGCTCAGATGAGCAACATTGGCGCTTACATGCCCATTTTTACCCGCCGCTACTTCGCTCTGCCACCGTTAAAAAACACATGGTTGGCTACGAAATGCTAGGCGAAAGCCAGCGCGATTTAAGCGCAGAAACAGCTGCCTCTATTTTACAAGCAGCCAGTACCACACACTACAAAAAAACAGCAGGACACACAGATGACGCTTAACGATTTTCAACAACAATTTTTATCACTGTACGGTGCGCCTGCTCAAGGTATTGCTGCAGCACCTGGGCGTGTAAACCTAATTGGCGAATTTACCGATTACAACGACGGCTTTGTATTTCCGTGCTCGTTAGAGTTTCGTACTCAAGTTATGTTTAAAGAGCGCGACGACAACATCATTACCGTGCATTCGTTAAATTACCCAGGCGAAAAAGACAGCTTTAGTGTTGATGAAGACATCAGCGAAGGGCAATCGCAATGGGGTAACTATATCCGTGCCGTGTCATTTGTTTTAAAGCGCGCGGGCCATACTTTACGCGGCGCCGATTTACTTATTGACAGTAACTTACCGCAAGGCAGTGGTTTATCGTCATCGGCGGCATTAGAAGTGGCCATTGGTGGTATGTTTAACCATATTGCACAGCTTGGCTTAAGCGAAGAAAAAATTGCCTTACTAGGCCAAGAAGCCGAAAACGACTTTATGCATTGCCAATCGGGCATTATGGATCAGCTTATTTCGGCAAAAGGCGAAAACGGCCATGCGCTTTTAATTGACTGTGAAAACCTAGCGACTGAATCAGTAAAAGTACCCGATGATTTAAACATTGTTATTGTTAACTCTAACTACCCACGTAAATTGGTAGATAGCGAGTACAACCAACGTCGTGTTGACTGTGAGCAAGCAGCTGCAAAAATGAATGTAGCCACGCTTCGTAAAGCCACCATGGACACGCTTGAAGCAACTAAAGATGCACTAAGCGAAAACGAATACAAACGTGCACACCATGTAATTAGCGAAAACGAGCGTGTAATTGCAGCAACTAAAGCGCTGCAAAATAACGACATTGATACGCTGCGCGAGCTAATGGCGGCATCGCACCAATCGCTTAAGCATTACTTTGAAGTAACCGTGCCAGCAACCGACGGCCTAGTAGAAATTTGTAAAGAAGCGATGGGCGAACGCGGTGCAGTACGTATGACCGGCGGCGGTTTTGGCGGTGCTATTGTGTGTTTATGCCGTGATGCAGAAGTACCACTTATTAAAGCAGCGGTTGAGCAGCACTACTTTGAACGTTTTAATTTAAATGCCGACATTTACGTATGTTCAGCAGGTTCAGGATTACAAATTACGTCTTTTTAAACATCATTAAGGAATAAGCATGGCAAAGGTTAATTGGGGTATTATTGGGTGTGGCAATATTGCTCACACCTTTGCTAAAAGCATTGCGCATTGCGCTAATGCACAGCTTATTGGCGCTGCATCGACCAGCGAGCAACGCGCAAAAGAATTTGCCACACACTATTCAGTTAAAGGCTATGAGAGCTACCAGGCCCTTATGCAATGCCCACACATTGACGCCATATATATTGCTAATACCCACGAGCAACACTTTAAAACTATTGCGCAATGCTTAGTGCACGATAAGCATGTACTCAGCGAAAAGCCCATTACTGTTAATGCACAGCAACTCACAACCCTTAGCCAGTTAGCCGAGCAACAAAACTGCTTTTTAATGGAAGGTGTATGGATGCGCTTTTTACCTGCCATAGTAAAACTGCAGCAGTTATTAAGCGAGGGCGTAATAGGCAAAGTACACAGTGTTAATGCCAACTTTAGCCTAGCGGGCAACTTTGCTGACTCACACCGTTTAATGAACCCTGCGACTGCAGGTGGCGCATTGCTTGATTTAGGTATTTACCCTATATCGATTGCCGATGTGGTATTTAATAAAGCCCCTGAACAAATTAAATCATTAGTACATAAAAGCACGACCGGCGTAGATGAGCGCAGTGTAACCCTTATAAATTACGGCCAAGGGCAATTTGCGCAGCTTAGTAGCGCGTTACAACAAAATGGCCCTACCGAAGCCTGTATTTTAGGGGAGCACGGGTATATTCGCATTGCTGAATTTGTTGGTGCACAGTCGCTAGAGCTTCATTTAAACGCACAACAAGTGCAGCAGTTTGATTTTAGCTTTAATGACGATGAAAACTTTAAATTTGAAATTGCTCACGTTAGCGAATGTATTTTACAACAACAAACACAAAGCAATGTATTACCGCTCAGCACAAGCCTGCGGGTAATGCACATAATGGATACGCTTCGGGCGCAGTGGCAGCTTAAATACAGCGATAGCGTTGAAGCCCATCAGCTAGATTAATAATAAAAAATACACACAACAAGGATACACAATGACAACCACACACACATTGAAGGCGCTTTCAAAAGCCTTGCTGCTAGCAACGGGCTGCTTAACAGCAAGTACTGTTTTTGCAGATCAAAAAACGCCTGAGCAACTCTACCCACCTTTAACCAGCGAAGTACTTCCTGAGCTTGCTGCTAAAGGTAGTTACAGCGTTGGCGTACAAACGCTTGATTTAATAAATCCCGCACAATTTGATCCTGCAACCCAAGGAAAAAAAGATCGTCCTTTAAAAGTAGAAGTGTGGTACCCGGCAACAAACAGTGCAAACGCACCCTTAACCAGCTACAGCGACATAACCCGTACAGGTAAAACGTTTACCTTACAAGCCGATGCCATGCGCGATGTAGCCATTAATAACAAGGAGCACTACCCTGTTATTGTGCTCTCACACGGTTATACCGGCTATCGTACAATTATGTATTACTTGGGCGAACATTTAGCATCGCATGGGTACATTGTGGCAGCCATAGATCATACCGACTCAACCAATGCAGATGTTGATTTTAAAAATGCGCCGTTTTCGGGCTTTTTTAGTACCCTTATTAACCGATCACGCGATCAACAATTTGTACTTAACTACTTTAACGAACAGAGCAACTTTGCCAGCAAGCAAGTGGATAACAAAAAAGCAGGCATAATTGGTTACTCTATGGGTGGTTTTGGCGCGGTTAATACAGTTGGTGGCTGTTATGACTTTAATGAGAAAACTACTGCAATGTTTACCGGTATGAAAGACCCTGCACAAATAAAACAAGTGCAGCAATTACTAAATAGCTGCGCGGGTGGGCAATATAAAAACCCACAAGTAGATACACGTATTAAAGCTATGGTGGCCTTTGCGCCTTGGGGCGGGCAACATAACTTATTTAATGCCAGTGCTATGCAAAACATTAAAGTGCCTTCGCTTTATATCGCGGGTAGCTTAGATGATATATCCGGTTATGAAGGCATTAAAAACCTATATAACCAAACGGGCAGCCCCGACAAGTACCTGCTTACTTACAAAAATGCGCGCCATAATATTGCGCCGCACCCTGCTCCTGCTATTGCCAAACGTAGCAGCGAATTAGATATAGGCCATTACTACGAGCCATCGAGGTCAATGCGCACCTTAAACGAGACCAACAAACACTTTGTACTTGCTATGATGGACTGCCACGTAAAAGGCATTACCAGCCAATGTGAATACCTAGACTTACCACAAAATGGCGACCAAGCTGTGGTTAATGGTAAGCCACTGCCAGCATGGCATGGGTTTGATAATCGTTTTTCTACTGGTATGGATTGGCAACAAGCTAAACCGCGCACCAAGTAACACAAACTTTGGCGGCTATTTTTATATTTAGCCGCATACGCACTTAAAATAATGCTGCTATAAAACACCTGTTATTTAAAAGAGTTAGCAAATAAAAACAGCGTGCTTATTTTTTAAACGGCTATTTTAAGAAAAAATCATTGCCATTAATGTAAGTTAAAGGCAATCTAGTCATATATAAGATAAGATAAATAACACAAATATCATGTCAAAATACATACTCTCAATTGATCAAGGAACCACAAGCTCTCGGGCCATCTTGTTTACAAAAGATGCAGACGTTTTTGGCTCAGCACAACAAGAATTTTCGCAGCATTTTCCACAAAATGGTTGGGTAGAACACGACCCTAACGATATTTGGCAAACCGTGCTAAGTACCAGCCGCGAAGTATTAGCAGATAAAAACGTTAAGCCTGAAGAAATTATTGCCATTGGTATCACCAACCAACGTGAAACCACTTTAGTGTGGAACAAAAAAACCGGCAAACCTATTTATAACGCCATTGTGTGGCAAGACCGCCGCACCAGCGATTACTGCGAAAGCCTAAGCACTGACGAGCTTTGCCAAACCATAAGCGATAAAACCGGCTTACTGCTAGACCCGTATTTTTCGGCCACTAAAGTACGCTGGATTTTAGACAACGTTGAAGGCGCACGCGAACAAGCCCTTGCAGGTGAACTGGCGTTTGGTACCGTTGATACCTACTTACTATGGCAGTTAACCGGTGGTAAAGAGCACCGCACCGACGCCACCAATGCATCACGCACTATGTTATTTAATATTCATACTCAGCAATGGGATCAAGAGCTACTCGATTTATTCGAAATTCCTGAATCTATGCTGCCCCAAGTGATGGACTCAGCCGACGAGTTTGGCTCAACCAGCGATGAGATTTTTGGCGCACCAATACGCGTATGTGGTATTGCCGGCGATCAGCAAGCAGCCCTTGTTGGCCACGCATGTTTTGAGCAAGGTATGGCAAAAAGTACTTACGGTACGGGCTGTTTTTTAATGCTGAATACCGGCGAAAAAGCGCTTACCTCTGAAAACCGCTTACTAACCACGGTGGCTTATAGGCTAAATGGCAAACCAACATACGCCATTGAAGGCAGCATTTTTATGGCAGGCGCCACGATGCAGTGGATTGTTGAAGGCTTAAAACTATTAAGCCATGCCGGAGAGAGCGAATCGTTAGTAAAAGATGTACCGCTTGATCATGGGGTATTTTTAGTGCCTTCGTTTACAGGTTTAGGCGCGCCCTACTGGGACCCAAATGCACGTGGCGCTATTTTAGGTTTAACTCGCGACTCGGGCATTAGCACCATTGTTGCTGCTGCGCTGCAATCGGTTGGGTATCAAACCAAAGACTTACAAAAAGCAATGGAGCGTGATGGCTTACGCCCAAGCGTGTTACGGGTAGATGGCGGTATGGTTAAAAATAACTGGGTACTGACCTTTTTATCAAACATTTTAGGCGCAACGGTAGAGCGCCCAACAGTGACCGAAACCACCTCTTTAGGCGTAGCATACTTAGCAGGCTTACAAACCGGTGTGTATGAGTCAACTGAGCAATTAGCAAAAATGTGGACCTGCGACCGTCGCTTTGAGCCAACAATGAGCGCTGACGAACGTAACGATTTATACGCAAAGTGGCAGCACTGTGTAGCGCAAGTTTGTCTCTCTAGTGNCCCAGCCGCTAATTAAAATTAGCGGCTTACAAAACACCGGCAACAGCGCTTAAATGGCGCGTTGTACGCTGTATGTTTTAAAAAGATCAGGATTAAAAATTAACAAGCAAAAAGCGCGGTTATCTATTGTCAAATAAGAGCCGCAGCTTTATGATGCTATATGTCTTATTTATATTACAAATAAAAAGGTTAGCTCGGTGGAATTAGCAGATAACGAATACGACCTACTCGTCGTCGGTGGCGGTGTAAACGGCACTGGAATAGCAGCTGATGCAGCAGGCAGAGGATTAAAAGTTCTATTGTGTGAACAATCAGACCTTGCCAGTGCAACGTCTTCAAATAGTTCTAAGCTGATCCACGGCGGTTTACGCTACCTTGAACATTACGAATTTAGATTGGTAAAAGAAGCCTTGGCTGAGCGCGAAGTGCTGCTTAAAAATGCCCCGCATATTATGTGGCCGCTCACCTTTAGGCTACCGCATCAATCGCACCTACGCCCTGCATGGATGATCCGCATTGGCTTATTTATGTACGACAACCTAGCTAAGCGCGAAACACTTTCTGGCTCGCGTGGCATTAAATTTGGTGAAAACAGCGTATTAGAACCTTCAATTACAAAAGGGTTTGAATACTCAGATGGCTGGGTTGATGATTCACGTTTGGTAATTTTAAACGCCTTAGCAGCCAAAAACAAAGGCGCAACCATTGCTACGCAAACCAAGTGTGTAAGTGCAAAACGCATCGATAACCAATGGCAAGTAACGCTTGAGCAACAACAAACTAAGGCGCAACAGACTATTAAAGCCAAAGGTATTGTTAATGCAGCAGGCCCCTGGGTTGCAAAATTATTTGACGAAGCACTGATAGAAAAGTCACCACAAAATATTCGCCTTGTTAAAGGCAGCCATATTGTGGTGCCGCGTATTCACGATGAAAAACAAGCCTACATTTTACAAAATAAAGATCAGCGCATTGTGTTTGTTATACCGTTTGAAGATGACTACTCGCTAGTAGGCACCACCGATGTTGAACACAAAGGCGCAGCGCAAGATGTAAAAATTAGTGATGAAGAAATCGATTACTTAATCGATATTACTAACAGCTACTTTAAAAACCACATTAAACGCGAAGACATAGTACATACCTTTTCGGGTGTGCGCCCACTGCTTGATGACGAATCAGTGAATGCACAAAAAGTAACGCGTGATTACAAGTTAGAGCTTTCAAGTGAAGGCAAACACACACCACTGTTAAGTGTGTTTGGTGGCAAAATTACCACCTACCGTAAACTTGCCGAAGCTGCAGTGAATAAGCTTGAAGAATTTTACCCACAAATGAGTGAAGCATGGACCAAACACAGCGCCTTACCCGGTGGCGATTTTAGCTCGGTAGAAGCGCTGACCAATGAGCTTAAAGCGGCTTATAGTTGGTTACCAGAAATCACTCTTAAACGCTTTGTACGTACCTACGGGACTCGTGCAAAACTAATTTTAGGCAGTGCAACCCAGCTCAGTGATTTAGGCCAAGACTTTGGTCATGGCTTATTTGCAGCAGAAGTTGATTACTTACTAAATGAAGAATGGGCGGGTAACGCTTACAATATTTTATGGCGCAGAAGCAAACTAGGGCTGCGCTTTAATGAAGCACAAGTGGCAACGCTTAATCATTATATTACGCAAAGCCTAGCGGCTAAAACAGCTTAACAGCAGCTTTAGCCCTTACTTAATTTAAGAACTAGCCCCCAATAATTGCACAATCAATATTGGGGGCTTTTTTATATTTGCTTGGTTTTATTACTATTAAATAAGTAGTTAAAACCACTTAACGTAGCCTCTTTCACGTCAAACTCTACACATTGCACACCAATGCAATTTAACGCATGGGTAAAGCAGGTATTTAGTTGCTCTGTGCCAATAACCACCACTTTAGAATTATTCACCAATTGCCATTCACTGGCATGGCGTGCAGCGCGTACATCACTACCAATAAGCACGCCCGACAAGTATGCCTTGGCTTGCACTGGTGTTAACTCTTTTGAAAGCTGGCGCGTACGAACACTAAAAATACCGTGCGCCAAATTACCGCTGTCACTGCCTAACGTGAGTTCACAGCCTTGCTCAAATGCATGCCAATCAAACTCCCCCGCTTCACAGTCGTTAGGAATAAGTACACTCTGATGACATAGCAAGTCGTATAATTCGCCGGTCATTGCGGTTTTAAAACAGATGATTTGGCCATCTTTTAACAGTACCCATTTAGTATGGGTACCGGGTAAACAAATGAGTACGTTGCCGTGCTGATAGGCCGGGTTTTGTTTTAAAAAACCTAATATTTGCAGCTCTTCGCCGCGCATTACATCAAATAAATTGTTTTGTAATGTGCATTTTGTACCAGGCAAAGCACTGACTTTGTTACCTGCACAATCAAAATTAATTGCGCCACTAAGTAGGCTTTCGGGGTTTATGGGGCACGCTAAATAAGGGGTTTCTTTCCAGCCAATACTTGAGGTGATTTGCCCTGCCATATAAATAGGTAAAACGCCGTATTCGCTGGTCCATGGTGCAACGACACCAATTAAAGTATGTTCAAAGTTTTGTTTATCTCTAATCACACCTGGGCCGTCGCGCTGAGCAATTAAAGTTAACTGCCCTGTGGTATTTACGCTGCATAAATAGGCGCGTAAATGACTCGTGCCCCAATCTACGGCTATAAAAAGGTTTAAGTGCTGCAACTTAGAGCCTCCCACCGTCAATTTTAATACCTTGACCGGTGATCATACTGCTTTCGTCGGCAGCTAAAAAAAGTGCCAAATTAGCTACATCTTCAGGGGTTACTAACTTTTTAAGTGCCATGGCTTCCATCCACTTCACTTGCTCTTGCTCGGTAAACCAACTGGCTAATTGGCGGTCGGTGGCAACCCAACCCGGTAAAATAGCATTCACCCGAATACCAAATTCACCATAATCGCGTGCTAGTGCTTTAGTCATGCCGATTAAACCGGCCTTTGCCGTTACGTAACCCGNGGCTGCCCCATGATGGCATTGATAGAGCTAAAATTAATAATACTCCCCGCGCCTTCGCTTTTCATAAAAGACATAGCGACTTGCGAGGCAAAAAACGCCGGATTTAAGTTAATTTGTAGGCATTGATCCCAATCTTGTACTGTAACGTCTTCACTGGCTTGGCGGCGGTCGTTGGCTACATTGTTTACCAGTACATTAATAGCGCCTAGTTCAGCACATGCATCTACCAAAGATTGCTGTAAAGCATTTGAGTCGGTTACATCAACCTGTCTAAACCACAATTTGGCGTTAGGCAGTGAGGCTATAAGAGATTGGGCAGCCTCGTTATTAATATCTATAAAGGCAATTTTGGCAGCTTGAGCGGCAAACGCCTTTACCATTGCACGGCCAATGCCTGAAGCACCCCCGGTAATAAAAACAACTTTGCCAGAAATACTGGGGTAGTGAGCGTGATTATTCAAATGCGTTTCTCCATAATACAGACTGCCCCTCTCAATATTTATAATTATTTGCTAAAGAGGATTACTGTTACAGCTGTGTTAAAATACTTGCCTTTAACAAAGTTTATAACATATCCTTTCGTACATTAATATGATATATGATATATAATAAAGCAATAACTCATTCGGATAACGCTCAATGAAAAGCCAACCTCGTCAAAATTTAACACAACAATTAACCCATGATTTAGGCTTTGCAATTGTGCGTGGCGTTTACCCTGTTAACGAAGGCCTGCCCTCAGAAGCTGACCTATGCGTAAAATACGATGTGAGCCGCAGTGCAACACGCGAAGCTGTAAAAATGCTCTCTGCTAAGGGCTTAATATCTTCTCGCCCTAAGCAAGGGATCCGCGTACTGCCAGAAAGTAGCTGGAATATGTTTGACACAGATGTACTGCGCTGGATTTTAAGCAGTAAACCGTCGCTTTCTTTATTAAAAGAGTTTACGCAAGTACGTGTCGCACTTGAGCCACAAGCCGCTGCCCTAGCAGCTGAAAATGCCAGCGCCGAACAACTTGCTGAAATAGACAACGCACTTGCCCGCATGGCCGATGCAGACCAAGGCTTAGACGATCCGCTTGAAGCCGATATTGCCTTTCATACCAGTATTTTAGTAGCTAGTAATAACCGCTTTTTTGTACAGCTCACTGAATTTATTAGCACCGCGCTGCGCGTAAGTATTCGTTACACCAACCACATTAAAGGTGTGCCAGGGGCCGACGTTGCAAAGCATGCTGATATTTTAGATACGATTAAATCGCGCAACCCAGAGCGCGCTAAAAAAGCAGTAGAAACTATTTTAGAAGAAGCGCTTGAGCTGATTGAGTCTAAACTCGACTAATAGCTTAAAAAACATTATTAAAAAAGGGAGCTAATTAGCTCCCTTTTTACTGCTTGCTATATTTTAAGCTTTGTTAAGCTCAAAAATAAGCGATGTTTGCGGGAATGAAATTGGCATTTGTAGGCCAAATTCCATCAACGCTTCACCCGTAAAAGTTTGCCCGTTAACAGCGGCAATAGACGAAGGTCGGTATTCTTCAAATTTAACAGGCCACACTAAATTAAGTGTGTACTGCGTATCTGCATCTAAACCAACAAAACGAAGCTTATTAGGCGCAGTGCGCGGTGTTTCGCGTACACTGTTATACGCAAATAACGCTTTTGATTTTTGCTCGTCGATTAAACCAAAGTTAATTGATAAATCGTCGCTATCGAGGCGGTACAAATCGGCAGCATGAATAAATTCACGGTGCTCTTTGTGCAGCGCAATAGCCGCTTTAAGCGCATTGTATTCGTGATCGGTCAGCTCGCGTGGGTCCATTTCAATACCCATGTGGCCAAACATAGATACCGCAGCACGCATTTCAATACTGACATTACGACCTGTGATATGACAATCACGAGGGCCTACGTGTGCACCCATAACCGACGATGGGAAGAAGAACGAACAGCCGCGTTGAATTTCAAGACGGTCAAGTGCATCGTTAGAATCTGACGTCCATACACGGTCTGTGTGTGCAAGCACACCATAATCTACACGGGCACCACCTGAAGAGCAGCTTTCTATTTCAAGGCCAGGGTGCGCCGCTTTAATGCGGTCGATTAAGCGATACAGTGCCAGTGTTTGCTGATGCACCGCAGGCTTGCCTGAGAAGTTACCCGCGTGGTTTATATCGCGGTTCATATCCCATTTAATGTACTTAATTGTTGGGTATTCAACTAAAATGTCATCAATCGCTTTGTATAGGTATTCAACAACCTCAGTGCGCGTTAAATCAAGCACTAGCTGGTTTCTAAAGCTAAGTTGCTCGTTATTTTCTGAGCCTAATACCCAATCAGGATGAGCGCGGTATAAGTCACTATCTGGGTTTACCATTTCAGGTTCAAACCAAATACCAAACTCCATGCCTAAGCTGTTTACATGGTCAATCACTGGCGATAGGCCGTCAGGGTAAATTTCGTAATCTACGGTCCAATCACCTAGGCCTGCATAATCACCTCGGCGACCTTTAAACCAACCATCGTCCAGTACAAAACGCTCAATCCCTAATGGCGCTACTTTATCGGCTAACTGCTTTAGCGTGTCTACATCGTGATCGAAGTAAATACCTTCCCACGTGTTGTAATGTACTGGGCGTGTTTTTTCGCGCTGCGCCTGGCTAAGTAAGTTAGCTTTAACAAAACGATGAAAATTACGCGACAACGCACTAAAGCCATCGCTCGAAAACGAGCCATAAATACTTGGGCTTTGATACGTTTGGCCTTTAGCAAGGGTTAGCTCGCCCGGTAATAATAACTCACCCATTTGCACATAGCGGCGCCCTTCTGGTAGTAGCTCAGCGCGTAGCTTGTTGTTACCGCTCCAGCCTAAATGAAAGCCATAACACTCGCCTTGTTGCTCGCCTGCGCCTTCGCTATGAACTAATAAACCAGGGAATACGTCGTGCGATGTTTTACCTTTGCGGTTTTCGCGAACAAAGCTGCCTAATACTAAATCAACCGATTGGCGTTGAAATTCGTTAGACCAACGTCCTTCAAAGCTCACTAGTTTACTCATGCTATCGGGTAGTTGGAACGTGGGTGCGGCGCAAAAATTAACGCTTAGCGGTGCATCACTTAAATTAGTTAATACGGTATGCGCACTTAGCACATCGGTGTTGCTATCAAGTGTGATGCTGTGCACTACTTCAATACCACGCAGCTCATCAACACTTACAAACTCTAAACTAGAAGGGGTTGGCTGACGAACATCTTGAAGAGCAGGCCCAACTGACCAAGCTATGGTATCGTTTGACAGCTCTAGCCCTGGCGCGCCTGTAAAGCCTTCACCTAATAGCGGAGAAAGAGAAATAGGTGCTTCTTCAACCACGGCACATTTTACTTCCTGACGAGTCGCAAGCTGAGTTAGCATTGTTTCAGTTGTTTGCTCAGATAGGCGCTTACCAAAATAAAGTAACGCTGGGGTTTTGCTCTGGCAGTCGAAAATAACGGTGCTGTTTGCGCTGTCTAATCGAAAGAATGGTTTAATATCAGCCATGATTCTCCTGTCCTCTTTAATGAAGATGAGTTTAATACGCGAGTACATTATATGTGTGCTTACTCGCCGCTTACTGCATCAAATTGCAGTCAGTGATTTTAAAATAATAGTATATATCATACAAATTACTTTTAGATAGTGTTTACGGTGTAATTTAGCCAATATTATTACTGGCTATACCAGTCATTAACTTGAACAGCGGTTAAAAAATTTAATACCACCTTGAGCAATATTATATTTAGTGGGCTTTTAGCCTGGGGTAGTCTGTAAAACCCCAGCAGGTAGTCACACGTTTAGCCCCGCAAAATGATTAAGTATTATTGCCCATGGGTGTTATCTACAGTGTCGGTTAATTGAATAAATAAAAATCGGCCTAAGTTACCTTAGGCCGATTTAGTAATGTGTTAACTAGCTAATAAAAAGTGACTTAACTTTTTACTACTGGTTATTTTGGTGCGTGCACTGGTGGCGTATCTTCAATAGCAGGTGTTTTACCTGCCCACTGTGCATTTAAACCAAACACTACTTTATTAACGATTAATGCAAAGGCTACACATACAATAAGTGTAATTGGCATTAAGTGAATATAGTGTAGTTCAGTATGTAGCGGCGAATTTTCAAACGTCAGCATGCCATACATAACAACGCCTAAAATTACCGCGGCAATACCTGCACGTGCATCCACATTTTTAAACAATAAGCCCACTACAAAAATTGAGAATATAGGCATACTTAACAAGCCGTTTAACTGTTGTAGTAAATTAATAATGCTGTCAGCTTGCTGATAAATTGGCACAAGCACAAGTGTTAAACTAGTAAGTAACAACGTAACGTAGCCACTTAGCTTTACTACACTTGGCTCTTTATTAAAGTAAGCTTCGTGAATATCACACACGTAAAGTGCCGTAGCCGAGTTTAATAAGCTGTTATAAGTAGAAAGCACTGCCGCCGCCATTGCTGCGGCAAACACACCCGTTAACCATGCAGGCATTACATCACCTACAATTCGACCATAAGCTGCATCGCCAATGTCGCCATACAATTTGTACGAAATAATACCCGGTAGCACCACAATCGCCGGTACAATTAAAAAGCGAATACCTGCTGCTGCAAATATCCCTTTTTGTGCTTCTTTAACGTTTGGCGCAGCCATTGCACGCTGGGTAATGGTTTGGTTAGTACCCCAGTAATACATTTGAATAAAGATCATACCGGTTAAAAGCGTAGGCCAAGGGATTGGCGAGTCAGCGTCACCAATTAATGTTAAGCGCTCTTGTGGAATACCGCTAAAGTCGTAATCAATCGCGTTAAGCGCTAAAAATACGACCAGTATTGCCATACCTAACACTAATAAACCATTGTAGGTATCGGATACGGCAACCGCACGTAAGCCCCCAAAAAATGCATAAATAGCGCCTACTAAAGCAAATGCGGTCGCTATGTACATTAGCGGAATATCAACTTTAAACATGGTTTGCATAAATAGCGCACCAGAATAAATAACCGCAGGCATGTAAATTAGCGCGTTACCTAAAAAGAATAAGCCACCAATAACAGCGCGAATGTGCTTGTTGTTGTAGCGTTTTTCTAACAGCTCCGTGGTGGTTGTACAGTTGTACTTGTAATACACAGGAATAAATACTTTGGCTAAAATAATAAGCCCTAAAATAGCCGCCAATTCCCACCACACAAGCAGGGCCATTTGATTGCCATTCATGCCCACCAGCTGGTCGGTACTTAAATTTGTGAGCGTAATTGAGCCTGCTACAAACATCCAAGTAAGGCCACCGCCCGCTAAAAAATACTCTTTTGTTTGATTATCACCACTATTACGGTTTTGGCCTCGGCACTTCCAATATGTAAGTCCACCAATTAAAGCGGTTACAAAGAAAAAAACCACCAACTGCAAAATGTTGTCTGACATGTGTGTGTCTCCAGCGCGTTAAACGCAATGTCTGTCTATGTGAACGTATTAACCTATAAAGGCTAATTAATAAATTGCACCTTACAGTGCGTGTGCATCTCGACTTAGTTCTAACTTAATTTGCTTTAATGGCATAAGTTCAGGATGCTGGTTGTGACGCTTTACTAACGCATTTAACTGAAACAACGAAATAAGCATGCTGTTAAGTACGCTCAGGTAACCTTGTTTGTGTAAATTGGCAATGGTATCGCTGTCTAAAGTTTGCAGTTTATCTTCATCAACAGTGCTCAAACCTTGAATAGTTTGCGCCTCGCCTTGTTCAAACTGCAAAACAATATCTATGTTTTTAATAAGCCCTAAGCGGGCAATTTCTTGGGTAAATTGATACGTTTGGTAATCATTTTTTAAATCGCTTTCTAGTAGCTTTTGCTGCGCACTTAAATACAGGCTTGGGTTGCCTTTGGCATCAAATAGCGGCTCGCCTTGCTGGGTATTAACGGCTGAGCTTTGCTCATCAATAGCAATAAAGTAATCACTGCTATTTGCCTCACGAGTGAGTAAATAAAGCGGCTGGGTTTGCATGCACACAGGCGTGTACAGCGCTTGCCATTGATTGTTACTCACAAATAAACTTTGCTGAGCACTAAAGCTGGTTAAGCCCGAAATGGTATAGCTGCCGTTGTGTGCGTTACGCGCTAAAAAAATAGGTAAATCGCAGGCTGCTTTTGCTACTTCGTTTGCACGCAGATTGACTAAATGCTGTGTTTTTGCGTATTCAACACCCGCATTAGGGTTAATTTTTATTGCTTGGTGCTGAGTATTTGATAGTTCACTAATTGCCATAGTTACACATCCTTAAACTGGGTTAGCCGCANGCCACTGCTCAATATAAGCACGGTGAGGCGGCAACGTTTGCAACATCTGCTGTGTAAGCTGGCTGTTACGTTCAATTATTTGATTTGCTTGCGCATCGTTTGAGTACAAATACGCTTGCTTAGTAAAGTCGGGCTTAAAGCCCATACCGTATAAAACATACTGGTAACTGGCGGCAGGAAATAGCTCTAATGCGCCATGAAAATCTTGAATAAGAGGGCCACGCGTCCCCCAAAGCAGTAAATCTTCTTGTAAACTTTGCGGAATGCTTTGCGGTTGTACGTGCGCTTGCCAATAAGGCTCTGGGCGCTTAGTTAACATGTAATGTAGTTTTAAAAAATCGATAATACGCTGCCAGCGATAATCCATTTGCTCATTAAAGCGCTTTGCAACAATGGGCATTACTTGGGTATCGGCTGGNCCTGCCGACATCCCCACTGCAACACAGTTTTTGTGCCAAAATTTTTCGCGATAGCCTGACTCAAAACTTATTTTTCGGGCAGTTAAGCCTTTAGCGGCATCACCTAAATAGTTTCGTAAGTTTTGCTCGGCTTCTTCATCTGATAAAAACTTGCTTGAATATACATGCCCTACACCACGGCGATGCGTTAGGCCTATATCCCAAATCCACCCAGCATTTTGTGCGGTGGCAATGGTATGACTGGCCAGTGACTCATCACCTTCATCGTAGGGGACTTGCATAGCTAGGGCGCTGTCGTTAAATAATACGTGATCCATTTTTTTAAATGGCACGTTAAGGGCTTGGCCTAGTAACAGCGATGAAAAACCCGTGCAGTCTATGTATAAATCAGCGTTTATGGTGCGGGTTTGATCGGTTAAGGTAAGGGTGTCTATAGCCCCGCTTTCATCAAGCTTTACCTGATCAACGGTGCCAATAATATGCTCAATGCCTAGTTTGCTCTTACAATGTTGCTTTAATAGCTCAGCAAAGGCACCGGCATCTAAATGGTATGCGTAATTACAATTTGCTTGATACTCGCCTTGCGCAATGCCTCTCGGCGCTAGGTTTGCTTCGCAAATATCGTGCTGAAAATTAGTTTGCTGAGCAAAGTTTTCAACATTATCTAAATAGGGGGCTAAATCTATACGGCCGTAGCCTAGCGGTACCGTAAAGGGATGGTAGTAAAAATCGTTGTTGCCATGCGTCCAGTTTACAAATTTACCGCCTTGTTTAAAGGTGGCATTACAAGCTTTAAATACATCCACTTCTCGCAAACCAATTTGCTGAAGCGTGTTTTTCATAGTGGGCCAGGTACCTTCACCTACACCAATTGTTGGAATATCAGATGATTCTACCAACATCACTTTTAAGCCATCACCCTTATTACCTTGGTGATACGAAGCGATAATTGCAGCGCTCAGCCATCCTGCTGTGCCGCCACCAATTACGGCGATTGTTTTTATTGCTTTATTCATAACGGACTACTCTTTGAGTACTTTATTGATAACCGGTTAGACAACAAATGCCCTTTCGGGCATTTGTTTAAATTAGTCTCATTTTGTGCAAATTAGCTACTAACTTTATTAGTAACAGTACTTATAATGCACTGCAATGAAAACTAAGAGGCAATCGCTGCCTCTGCTATCAATTAAAACGTACCGCGAATACCAAACGCGTAACGTGAGCCATTATCTTCTACAGAGTAGATTTGATTAGCAAAACGGCCCGTTTGCACTAGCTCTTCTTCAGTAATGTTGATGCCTTCGGCAAAAATAGTGAAGTTTTCGTTGATATCGTAGCTTGCACTAATATCCCATTGACCGTACGTTTCTACGTTCACTGGTTCGCCGTTAAAGCCGTTATCAACTAAGCGTAAAAAGCCCTCACGGTTGTTAAATGCAACACGTGCTTGCCAGTTATCTTGCTCGTAAAACAGCACTAAGTTTTGTGAATCACCTAACCCTTCAAGCGCAAATGTTTGGCTTGTATCGCCATCAACACTAATATCGCTATCTACTACCGTGGCATTAGCAATAAAACCAAAGCCGTTTTCAAACATATGAGTTACACCGATTTCGTAACCCGTTACCGTTGCAGACTCGCCATTTTGCGGGCGACTTACAGTGTAAACTTCTGAGCTACCGTTAAGTTCGGCATCGGTTTGGTCAGTACAGGTTGTACACGCAAAATCAGGGCCTGTACGGTCAGTCATGTCGTATGTTTCGTCGCCGGTTAGGGTAACAATAAAGTCATCCACTTCTTTACTAAATACGGCAAAGCTAAATAAGTTAGCGTCGTTGTAGTACCACTCGTAAGAGATATCCCAGTTTTCAGATTGGAATGGCTTAAGTGCAGGGTTACCACCACTTGCTGTTAAGTTTTGACGACGAGGCTCGTTAAACGTGGTCGCAGGTGATAACTGTGACATAGTAGGACGAGTAATACTGTCGTACGCTGCAAAGCGTAAAATCATGTTGTCTTGCAGTTCAAGCTTAACGTTAAAAGAAGGAAGTAAGTTTGAGTAGCTCGTCCCTTCTTGAATGTCTGTTGCCGGGCCAAATACGTTTTGGAATAAAGTGGCATCAGAGGTAGGAATAACGTCGCTGATAAAGCTTTGTACAGCCGCTACTTCAATATCAGTTTCTGAGTAACGTGCACCCATGTTAACCGTTACTGGCATATCAGCTAGGTCAAAACCAATGGTAAAGTCCATGTAAAGGCTAGTGATATCTTCGTTAATTGTGTAACGGTTATTTTGTAGTGTTGGCTCTACAGGGAAACCTTGGTCAGCAAGGTAATCAAGCATTTTATCGCCGTCGTAGCTATAAAATGTATCAATTAAACCTGGGAAGTAGTTACTTGCTGAGTAAGCTTCAAAATCAATTTCATCAAGTGGTGCTTCAGTGCCGTAACCACAAAATTGACATTGGCTACCAAAAATTTGGAAGCTTGATTTTTCACGTTCTTGACGATAAGCACCAAAGTTAATGCGATCAACTGGGCCTTTATCTGGTACATATTCAAAATCGGCTTTGATTTCGGTAATTTCATCTTCATCAGTAAACTGGTTACCAATTTCGTTGTAGTGAAGACGCGCAAGGCTTGCATCTGGCAGCGAGCCATTTTCAAAACCATCATGCTGTACGGTAGGAACGCTACCGGTGCCGTCAAAGCTGTAGCTGTTAATAATACCCACTACGTTAAAGCGGTCATTGCCAGCACGGTCGTTTTCAGCTGTTGAGCGAGATACGTCAAATTTTGCTTTTAATGACTCGTTTACTTGCCAGTCAACGTTAATACCAAATGCTTTGTTAGTTACATCACGCGAGTTACGTGTGTGTGATACAAAGTCGGTTGCAGGGTTGCCACTGGCGTTACCTAAACCCACCTCTTGCGTAAAGGTAAGCAAGGTGCCCGTTTCTGGATCGATTGTTGCGCTACCTACACGGTCTGGTTCAAACCAAGAAGCTAAATCGCGTACTGATGAGTCCACTTCAAATTTAGAAATTAAACCATCTACGGTAATAGTAATATCGTCAGACGGTGCATATTGTAATACTAAGCTTGCATTAGTACGTTCACGGTCTTGCTCATCTACAACTTGGTCCCAGTTACGTGGGATGTATGCATTGTCGTACAATACGCCGTCTTGTGGATTTGAAATAGTTTGTCCACCGCGCCAACCAGCCGTTAAAATTTGGTTGTTTTGCAGCTTACGTTGTTGGTTAGTGATGGCAAAAAGCACACCGAGCTTGTCGTCGTTAAACGTATTACTTACTAAAAATGAAGCCGATGGCGATACTTCTTCAGAAAGGCTTTCGTACATGCCTTTTACTGAACCAATCACATGTAAGCCACCAAAATCGAATGGACGAGCTGTGGTTACGTTAACCGTACCACCAATGCCGCCTTCTTGAAGCGTTGCACTGTTACTTTTATAAATATCAGCGCCGGTGATTTGATCTGCCGCTAATACATCAAAATTAAATTCACGCCCTGCACTGTCAGTCGCAATTTGACGACCATTTACAAGTACCGTGTTAAATTGTGGGCCAAAACCACGAATTGTTACTGCTTGCCCTTCACCGNCCGCCACTACGGTCAATGGCTACACCTGTAATACGTTGCAGAGACTCTGCTACGTTTAAATCAGGAAATTTACCAAGATCTTCTGCTTTAATCCCATCGGTTACAACATTAGATGCTTTTTTATCTAACATTGATGAACGTAAGCTGCTGCGAATACCCGTTACTGCGATAACCTCAACATCTTTATCTACTACTGTCGGTGTGTCGCCTTCAGCGCCTTGAGCTGCAACGTGGCCGCTTGCCAATATGCCTGTAATAGCAATACTGAGTGCGGTTTTCTTGTTGAACGATAACTTATTGTTAATTATCATTTTTTAAAAACTCCTGATTGTGTGTAGTCATTTTGTCGTTGTGTGGTGTGTATAGCTTCAAATACTATTTATAATATAAATACTTTAAATTGAGCAAAAGTGCAACCTTTTCCTTAATTATGGCTATCTTTTTGTTACGTGTATTTTTCTTTTTGTTTTCTTTAATTTAACAGTGGAATTAGTACGTTATTGCGAAAACGCAAAAATTATTTGCTGATTATATTCTTCATTCGGCAATAAATTAGCTTTTGGATAATCGCTTCTATTTGCTGCATTGGGCCAGTTTTGAGCTTCTAAACACACTGCTTGGCGTGCTTTAAAAGGAGAACCTACAAAATTTGCCGTATAAAGCTGCATACCAGGCTGGGTACTTTTAAGGGTTAAATTAACGCCCGTGTGTGGCGAGGTTAATGTAGCCATTGTTTTTAAACGATTGTCATCACTAAAAATATAGCAATGATCAAAGCCACTACCGGCATCAAGTTGCGCATGCTGTGCGCAAAGTGCGTCGCCAATGGGCTTAGGGTGAGTAAAATCAAAACAGCTGCCCGAGCCATCTTCATGATGGGCAAGCGGTATACTGTTACTATCGATAGGTAAATACGTTGCGGTATTTATTTGCAGCAGGTGATTATTAATGCTCTCACTGCCTTCAAGATTAAAATAGCAGTGGTTGGTAAAGTTAACGAGGGTTTCTTTATCGGTAATGGCTTTGTAACTGAGGATTAGCTCGCCATTGCATGCAGTAATTGTTTGCCAAACTTGTAATTGGCCAGGAAAGCCTTCTTCTCCATCTGCCGAGCAGTAATAGAGCTCCACTTCATTATTGCTTTGTTTAGTGACTTGCCACAGTACTTTATTAAAGCCTTTTTCGCCGCCGTGTAAGCTATTTGGGCCATTATTTGCTTTAAGTTGGTACTCTGTGCCTGATAATACAAAACGTCCGTTTTCAATACGATTTGCGTAGCGCCCGACTGTTGCCCCTAAATAAAATGGGTTTTCTAAATAATAAGCAGGTTCGTTAACGCACAGTGTCATCTCTTGGTTATTAAACTTTATGCTTTTGATAATAGCACCAAATGGCAATATTTCTGCAGTTAAGCTTTTACCATCGCTAAGCGTTATTACCTCTAACGGTTTATTGCCAGTTGTAGATGCCACATTCATTCTCCATAAACTACCAGCTCAACAGTACCTGTCATAGCGGTGCAACAATATATAATATAAATAGTATATAAGTGAGAAGCGTAACTCAATCAAAATGCGTTAAAATAACGCTATAATAATTCACAGCTGTCGCTTGTGGTTTACATCACCGCTCCTCGTTGCGTGGAGCAAATGCACCTAGTTAAACTAGGTGTTCGCTGAGTGCTGCGACTTCTGCTTCGCTTAAATTTTGTTTAGCTTTGTTTTTAAAGTTATAACGCACTAATACAGTTTTACCCACAACACAGCATTTACCTTGCTGCCACGCCTCTTGCTTAATGGTAAAAGAGCTATTTCCTACATGCTCAACGGCTGTTTTAATCGTCACTTCGTGAGCATAAAATAATTCCCCTACAAACGAAGCTTCTATTTTAGCGATGATCAGTTTCCAGTCGTGTGGGTTTAGATCGGGGGTAAAAAATTTAAAAATAGGGACGCGTGCGGCTTCAAACCACACAGGTAGTACGGTATTGTTGATGTGTCCGAGTGCATCTGTTTCGCTAAAGCGCGGCATCACTTTTTCAATAAACATAAAAATCCAAATAATAACTAAATAAAAAGGTAAATCATGACGGACTTTATCCACGTTATTGATAACGCGTTAAGCGATGATTTTTGCGATAACTTTATTACCACATTCTCTAACAGCCCGCATGTAAAACAAGGTGTAACCTCTGGTGGTGTGGACTTAAAAAAGAAAGACAGCCACGACCTGCAATTAAACAGTTACCCAGAATACGCCCAACAATTAAAGCATATTCAGCAAACCACTGCACAGCATGTTTTTAACTATGTAGAAGCACACTTTTTTATGCTAATTGGCGCATTTGGCTTAAAAGTGTATCACCCAAAAACGGGGGATGTGGTGGATTTAACACAGGATAACTTTGACGAAGTAGGCAAACCGCAGCTCTCTGTGTTGGTGCAGCAAATATTTAGACTTGGGAACATTCAGGCGCAAAAGTACGAGGTAAATAAAGGCGGCTACCCTTACTGGCATAGTGAAGTGTATCCACAGCTACAACACAATGAAGCCCTGCACCGTGTATTATTATTTATGTTTTATTTAAACGATGTAGAGGAAGGTGGCGAAACAGAGTTTTATTATCAAAAACGTAAAATTGCGCCTAAAAAAGGCACTATGGTCATTGCCCCAGGCTACTTTACGCATACCCATCGAGGTAATAAACCTGTCTCTAACGATAAGTATATTTTAACCTCGTGGGTGCTATTTAACCGTGCAGAGCAAATATATGGTGCGCCTAAAAGTTAGCGCACCAAAATTAGTATCATTTAACCGAGCAGTTCATCAAATAAATTAAACAACTGATCTAGCTCTTCAATGGTGTTGTAGTGCATACAACCAATACGTACTACACCGCCTTTATCAAGCACACCTAATTGCTTACACAAACCTTGCGCGTAAAAATTACCATCCCATACACAAATATGCTGTTTGCCTAAAAACTCAGACACCTCACGCGGCTCTAAACCTTCAAACGTTAAAGCAAAAGTAGGTGTGCGCTCGTTTAAGCGATCAAAATCATCAATACCAAACAATTTAATACGCGGGTAATTAACCAAACGTGTTAAAAAGTGCTCACTAAGCGCCATTTCATGCTGCTTTGTTTTAGCAAAAGCCGCAGCTAACTTTTCACGGCGCGTGTGGCCTTCATCAAGCCCGCTAATTGCAGCAATGTAATCAACAGCGGCAATAAAACCCGCTAAGGCTTCGAAGCTTTGCGTGCCTGTTTCCCATCGGCCTGGTGCTACATCTTTAGCTGGTTCTACTTTGTAAGGCGTAAAACCTTCAAGATGCTGTGTTTTACCGTACACCATGCCTAAGTGAGGACCAAAAAACTTATAGGCAGAACAGGCCAAAAAGTCACAATCAAGGGCCTGAACATCAACAAGCTCATGCGGTGCATAATGCACGGCATCAACGTACACTAATGCGCCTACAGCATGGGCAAGCTCTATAATACGTTTTATATCGTTAATAGAACCCGTAGTATTTGAAGCGTAAGTTACCGCAACCAGTTTAGTATTGCTGTTTAATAAGCTTTCAAACTGCGCCATATTTAAGCTGCAATCAGCCTCGTTAATTAAAGCTGTTTGAACTTTAACGCCTTTATCTTGCGCTGCTTGCTGCCATGACGATACATTTGAGAAGTGATCAGCGTTAGTTACAATAATCTCATCACCGGCTTGCCAACCGCGTGAAATAGCACGGCTAAAGCTAAAGGTAAGGCTGGTCATGTTAGGGCCAAACACTATATTTTGTGCACTTGGCGCATTAAGTAAATCGGCTGCTGCTTGGCGCGCATTTGCCATTAACTCAACGGTTTTATCACTTGAAAAAAACGCACCGCCTAAGTTTGAGTTGTAGTGCCCTAAATAAGCAGTCATTGCACTTAGTACAGACTGCGGCACTTGAGAGCCACCTGGGCCATCTAAAAATATTGGCGATTTACCATCAACGGTTTGTATTAATGCAGGAAACTGCTCACGTAATTGCGCTATGTTCATGAGCATTCCTTAAGAGGTAAGTACAAAACAATCCAGGTAACCTGGCTTGTTTGTATCTACTTTGTTCATTGGCGTTGCATTGTGCCAAACTTGACGGTCGTTTATTAGTGCAAACATTCCGTCTTTAATTTCCATTTTAAAACACGGTTCAGCTTGCTTGTTTTCGTATACTAGCAGCTCGCCGCCTTCTAAGTTTTCGTGAGAAACACCACATACACAAACATGGTCAAACCCATCTTGATGCACACCTTCAGGTGCTGCCGGCGTATCGCTATCAATGGCAAGCATTCTAAATTGGTGAATTTCAATATCACGGCCTTCATCAATGCCGGTAAGCTCACAAAACTCACTTACAATGCTTTTCATACCTTCTGACTCAAGTAAGCTTTGCTCTAAGTTTTCATAAGTACGCTCAACATTACCCTGAAAGGTATTAATAGAATCGTCTTGAACAAACGCTTTGGCAGCTTGTAGTTTTAGCTCACCATTTTGAAATTTAATTACCGAGTAACGACGCTTACGAAATTCACCATCTGCATACGGATTAGCAGGTAGGTTATCAAAAGAAGGCTTAACCAAATCAATATTTGCTTGGTTAATAAAACGAAGTTGCAGTAAATTCTGGTTGTTTAATGCAGTCATAAAATCTCGCTTAAAATAATGAGAATATTGAAAGGGATTTTAATGCATGTAGAAAGGATTTTCTGAGCATAAATTGAGGCATAAAAGATAAAAAGTTAAATTTTAAGATATAAAATTCTAGTTTATTGAAAATTTAATTCAAAAAAATTGGCTACACTGTGTAGCCAATTTATTAAATTTAATCACCGCTCTAATTTTAGAGCGAAACTATAGAGCGTATTCACTCCATTAGTTCAAATGCGATATTAATATCGCAGCTTTGCGCCAAATAATGAACCGTGTATGTATTGTCTTCTAAAACGCCATCACACCCGCTAATAGACTCTAATTTATAGCCTGCATTTGCAGAAATATTAAAGCTTAACGTATCGCCATGAAAGCTTGTGTAGTTTTCAACCCCGTTATTTACCACACCATTACCATCTGAATAAACTGTAACATCATACCTTGGCGCAAAAATCGTAAAGGTCATCTTTTCTTGATTTTGACATGCTGTACCTTGTAAATACTCACAAAGCACTATCTCATCGCGATCATTCGAGATAAATTCAATCACCTTATTTTGGCCGTCTTGTTCGTAGGTAAACTTACCTTCAACTAATTCAAGTGATCCAGCTTTAATATCGTTTTTCCAAAGCTCGTACCCATCTATATAGTAAATACCCCACTTTACGAAGCTCTCACCACTGCGTTCGTAAATTTCAAAAGGGATTTCATGCTCATAAAACTTATCAGCGCTTGTATTTTCAATATAGTTTTCAAAGTAAAGTGATGCGTAAGAAAGGTTTTCTTCTCCCGTATCAGTATCAAATGATCTAGATACACGCTCTACAACTTGGTAACTATCATTTTGATTAATAAGCCTATAATCCATCGTATAATCAATTAAGCACGTTTCTAAAGTCAAATCACAATCGGAGCCGTGTGTTCCTGTAAGTTGATCATATTTTCGGCTTCGACTAAAGCTTTCATCTTTAAACTCACCTTGAATGGAACTTGTTGAATAAGTGAAGAATACTTGACCATCTTCATATACTTGTAGCTCATCCCAAATGGTCTCTAAGTCATGACCTTGTTTAAATAAGTGACGCCCAGCAAAATTACTCGGTGTTATAGGTTGTTCTTCAAGCCTTATCATCACGGCAACATTTACCTGTCTTTCATCTTCATACTGGCCTTGCATTATCATTTGATAGCCAAGGTCTATATCCTTAGTAATATAGATATCTTCAACACTATCAGAAGTCGTAATTTGAAACCCTACTTCTGTTTGCTGCCAAGTAAAACTTTCTGCTTGCGTTGTATCAATAGTATCGACTACATTACCTGTTCCATCACCATTTAGCAGTAATTCCTTAACTGTACTCTCAGATGGAATATCCAAAGACCAGCTACCAACCAAATCGCTTGGGGTTAAATCAATTTGAGATTCTACAGAATCAAATAATTTAACATGGCTATCACTGTGCCACTCTTCAACTAGTTCCTCGTTACGAAACTTACTTATACTCTGCGTCATTTCGTACCAGCCGTTACCTAAATCAAAACGTTCCTTTAGTACCATACTGGTCATTACATCTTTACGTCTAACTTCTACTTGAGTGCCATTTTCAACTTCATACGCAACACTTTCATTTAAAACATACTCATCAGAAAAATAAACTCTAATTTCATCAAAATATTTATACCAAGTGATCGCAACCTGGTTATTGCCAGTAAATGCGCCCTCTTCATTTTCGTTGAGCTCTAATTTGAAAGAGGTAGAGGTAAAATAATCAGGATTATTAATTAAAAATTGCCCTGATATTGTTTCTGGCTTTTCCACAAATGTAGCATTAATTTCGCAGTCACTGTGTCCACTAAAGGCAATATAATATTCCCCCTCAATATAACCTTCGCAGCCTTCTATTGAATCAACTTCATAGCCCTCATTAGGCACTATATTAAAACCAACCAACTGAGCAAAAGGCACCTCTTGCACTGCTGGCTGTAATTGACCAAATTCATTAGATAGAGCTGTTAAAGTCACTCGTGGGTTTTTAGATTGATAGACTGTTTTATCGCTCTGTGTACAGCTACTACCTTGTTGGTAATTACAAATAGTGTATGTTTCACCATCACCACTAACAATTTCAAAAAGCCATGTTTGCGCATTTTTTTGATATTCAATGACACCTTCATTCAACTGCGCTTCATACTCTATGCCATCGATTGTTATCGTAAATGAGCCGTCATCGTAATTAACCCGGATTCGATCCTCTATTACTTGCTCACCAGCACTTTTATAAAGATTAAAACTGCTTTGTAATAAGTAGGGGGTAAACTCTGAATAGCTTAGCTCTTTACTGTACTGATAAATAAGTAAACCTTTTTGGATATCATCAATATCTCCTTCAGGAGAAAACCATTTAAACTCTCTTAGTAAGTAATATTGACTATCTTCTACTGCAATGATGTCATGGGTTACTTCGGCGCTTAAGTAGCAGGTTTCATCAAACCCTTCACAACTGCTAACGGTGTAGTCATTATATTCATAACGGCGTCTAGTTAGTTTTCCATCCTCAAGAATCCCTTGGTAAGACGTAGTTCCTAGCCCTAACATTATTGTGCCATCGGCAAACACGTTCATATCATAAAGTTGTGACGTGCCAACAAAGCCCTGCCAACGCCCAACTAAATCGTCATTTGATAAAGACACCGCTTCTCTTTTTATCATTAAGCCATATTGGCTATCAGCTGGGTCGGCTGATGTAGTATCTAATGAAACTAGCTGATAGCCTGCTTTTAAATTTTTAGTAAACCAAAAATTTGTTGTTCCAACGCTACCGTCTTCATCATAGGTTACTTGTAATTGATTATTAGTCAGCTCCCACTCAAACGGTGCTGAATTATCACTTAAAACAGCGCCGGTCCCATCCTCATAGAAAGCAATAGTCTCTAGGTGGCTAATGAAATTACGGCTTTCTGCACGCTCCATTTCCCATTCACCGACAATATCTCCGACAGTCAAACTTAAGGTTTTACTTTTAAGAATAAGGTTGGTGGTTTGTATTTCTTGCTTGTTTTGCGCTTCAACGCTGTTTTCATAAACTGAAATATCGCTTTTAATATCTACTGTTTTAAAAACATCGTTTTCGCCGAGTACTTGGAGCGAAAATGAATTTAAATGCTCCTCATAAATAGTTTCAACATCTTCTTCGATCTGGGAGTATTTATTAATAAGTACTGGAGACTGTAAATTAACTGCGATTTTACCACTTACTTCTTCCCACGTTACTGGGCTACCCGTCACTGCATGGTATTGACCAGTACCATTTTCGTTTAAGGTTAAGTGACTAGCGGGGTTTGCATAGTAACGCGGAGAGTTAATTATATACTCACCAACCAACGGCTCTTTTGAGCCTGTTACTAAATCTTCATCTTCTTTAATTTCGGTTTTCGTTTGCTCTATTAGGTCGGGGTCTTGCTCGTTAACTTCTTCTTCAAATTGCTGTGCAACTTCTTCATCGGTAACTAAATCAAGGGTGCTTTCTACCCCCTCCGGCAACTCATAATCAGAATTATCTACAATAATTTTAATCAAGCTTGCAAGTTGTACTTTTTCATCAGCATCAACATTTAAAAGTGCATTATCTAGTTCATCTTCACTTGTCGGTTCATCTCCATCTCTTACAATCAGTGCATACTCTGCTGTTGTCACATTAGTTGTGTTAACACCAAAATTCTCATCACTGTCTAAAATGCCATCATCGCCTGCCTGCGTAGCTAACTTTTTAACAGAGCTAAGCTGAGAGATAAATTCCACCCCAGGATTTAAATCATCCCGCCCTTTAGCTTTAACTTTTACTAGGGTTTGCTCTAAAGCTTCATCGACATCTAATACTATTGTGTAAACACCATTTTCATCTGCTGTCGCTGAATAAACTTCATCACCTATTATTATTTCTACGCTTGCATAACTAATTGTATTATCGGTGATTAAGCCATTAAGAGTCACTGCCGTTGAGTTGCGTTTAATTAATACTTGCTGAGTAGCACTTGTTGTTGCCCCATCATCATCTTCTACAGTTACTGTAAAGTTGACAGTTACATCTTCTGTAATATCGGGGGAGAGGTATGTTATTTCATTTGAATTTGGGTTTTGTGCGCTGAGGTTTAAAGTCGAGTCATGCTGCCAATAATAATTTACTATTTCTCCATCTTGATCTGATGCGCTGGCAGTAAGTGAAAAGCTGGTTTTTTCTTGTATTTCGCCTTGCCCAGAAATTGCTACAGAGGGAGCTAAGTTTACGGTTTCGTCGCTATCCTCATCTTTATCAAAACTACAGGCCGAGACTAAAAAACACGTACTCACAGTACTCGCTATTAGTTTTAATCGGTAGTTACTTTTATATTCCATTATGTGCTCCGTGAGTTGTTTAAAGCGGAGCAAGAAAATACTTGTTGATTGCTCCCTCAATCTTTAACAAATGTTATTGAGACTTATAATTGTTCATTTTTTGTTAACTTTCAAATTAATTTACTAGTTTTTATGCTAATTATTTATTTTCATAGCTTAGTTATTGAAAACATTAGATTTTATTTTAACCAATAAAAAACCCGCCTAAGCGGGTTTTTTTTAAACAGGTTTAGATTATACAGCTTGCTGAATAATTACGTTGTCTGCTTTTTTAGTGTACTGAGGCATACGGTGGAAGTTCAAGTAACGGTATGTATCTGCAGCCGTCGCATTGATTTTCTCTGCGTATTCTTGGTACTCAGCTGGTGTAGGTAATTTACCTAAAATTGCCGCTACTGCAGCAAGCTCAGCTGATGCTAAGAATACATTTGCGCCTGTACCTAAACGGTTAGGGAAGTTACGTGTTGAAGTAGAAACAACCGTTGCTTTATCAGCAACACGTGCTTGGTTACCCATACACAGTGAACACCCTGGCGTTTCGATACGTGCACCAACACGACCAAAGATACCGTAGTAACCTTCGTCAGTTAGTTGGTCTTTATCCATCTTCGTTGGTGGAGCTACCCAAAGTTGAGTTGGGATACGACCAGTAAAGCCATCTAGTAATTTACCCGCTGCACGGAAGTGACCAATGTTAGTCATACAAGAACCGATGAATACTTCGTCGATTTTCTCGCCAGTAACATCAGAAAGTAAACGCGCATCATCTGGGTCATTTGGAGCGCAAAGGATTGGCTCTTTAATTTCTGCTAGGTCGATTTCTACAACGTGCTTGTACTCTGCATCAGCATCAGCTTCCATAAGTTCTGGGTTAGCTAACCATTCTTGCATTGCATTAATACGACGTTCGATTGTACGTACATCGCCGTAACCTTCAGAGATCATCCACTTAAGCATAACAATGTTAGACTCAAGGTATTCGCTGATAGACTCTTTAGAAAGCTTAACAGTACAACCTGCTGCTGAACGCTCTGCTGATGCATCTGATAATTCAAACGCTTGCTCAACAGTTAAGTGCTCAACACCTTCAATTTCTAGTACGCGACCAGAGAATTCGTTGATTTTACCTTTTTTCTCTACTGTTAATAAGCCTTGCTTAATACCGTAGTAAGGGATTGCGTGTACTAGGTCACGTAAAGTGATACCTGGTTGCATTTCACCTTTAAAGCGAACCAAAATAGACTCAGGCATATCAAGTGGCATAACACCTGTTGCTGCTGCGAACGCTACTGCACCTGAACCCGCTGGGAACGAAATACCTAATGGGAAACGTGTATGTGAATCACCACCAGTACCTACAGTATCTGGTAATAACATACGGTTTAACCAAGAGTGAATTACACCATCACCAGGGCGAAGTGAAACACCGCCACGGTTCATGATGAAATCAGGAAGCGTATGGTGAGTGTTTACGTCAATTGGTTTAGGGTAAGCAGAGGTATGACAGAATGACTGCATTGTTAAATCTGCAGAGAAACCTAAACAAGCTAAGTCTTTAAGCTCATCACGTGTCATAGGACCTGTAGTATCTTGCGAACCTACAGTGGTCATTTTAGGCTCACAGTATTGGCCTGGGCGAATACCTGCTACGTTACATGCTTTACCAACCATTTTTTGCGCTAGTGTAAAGCCTTTATCAGACACTTCTGTTACTGCTGGTACTTTAAATACGTCAGTAGCACCTAAACCTAAAGAGGTACGTGCTTTGTCTGTTAAACCACGACCAATGATTAGAGGAATACGGCCGCCGGCACGTACTTCATCTAAAATTACGTCTGATTTAAGCTCAAAAGTAGAGATAACGTCATCAGTACCGTGGCGCTTAACTACACCTTCGTATGGGTAAATATCAATTTGATCACCCATGTTGAACTCATCAACATTTAACTCGATTGGTAACGCACCTGAATCTTCCATTGTGTTGAAGAAGATAGGCGCAATTTTGTTACCTAAACATACACCACCAACGCGCTTATTAGGTACGTATGGGATATCATCACCCATAAACCAAAGCACAGAGTTAGTTGCAGATTTACGAGAAGAACCAGTACCTACAACGTCACCTACGTATGCAAGTGGTAAACCTTGTGTTTTTAATTCTTCAAGTTTAGTGATTGGACCTACTTCACCCGCTTTGTCAGGAGTGATACCGTCGCGCTCATTTTTTAGCATTGCTAAAGCATGAAGTGGGATATCTGGACGTGACCATGCATCTGGTGCAGGTGATAAATCATCAGTGTTTGTCTCGCCGGTTACTTTAAATACAGTAACAGAGATTTTTTCAGCAACAGCTGGCTTGTTAGTAAACCATTCAGCGTCTGCCCAAGATTGAATAATCTTTTTAGCGTGCTCGTTGCCTGCTTTTGCTTTTTCTTCTACGTCGTAAAATGCATCAAACATTAATAATGTGTTTGATAGACCTTTTACAGCGATAGGCGCAAGTGTTTCGTCATCAAGTAGCTCAATCATTGGGGCGATGTTGTAACCACCTAACATTGTACCTAATAATTCTGCTGCTTTTTCTTTAGATACTAATGGAGATTGTGCTTCGCCTTTAGCAACTGCCGCTAAAAAGCCTGCTTTGATGTATGCTGCATCATCAACGCCTGGTGGTACGCGGTTGATTAGTAAATCTAAGATGAACTCTTCTTCACCCGCTGGTGGGTTTTTAATTAGTTCAATAAGATCAGCCGTTTGCTGAGCATCTAATGGCGCTGGTACGATACCTAACGCGGCACGTTCTTCTACGTGTTTACGATATTCTTGTAGCACAATATTGCCCTCTTGGTGACGTGAAAGTATTCGGTAGCGCCTCATGCGCAAAAAAAGTAACCCAATACTTATAGTATTCTAACGCGGGATTATAAAGCTTTTATGTATAGATGAAAATCCATCCAGCTAAGCAACTGATTATACCGACTATAAATATTATGAATAGTGGTAAGCGTAAATTCTATTTTCGTGAATGTTTGTTAAGTAATAATCATTCTTGTTTAATCAGGTTAATACTGCATATGCTGTTTTAAAGGCATAAAAAAACCCAGCACTAAGCTGGGTTTTTAAAATAAAGTAAGTAACTATTAACGCTTAACTTTTACACGTTCAATAGATTTTACATGTGCTTCTACACGACGGTTTTCAGCGTGAGCTTCTTTCGTGTTAGCTGTGTTTTTAAGACGTTCTTCGCCTAGACCAACAGTTGTAATGCGATCTTCAGCAATGCCATCTTTAATTAGCTCTTGTGCTACATCATCAGCACGCTTTTTAGAAAGCATCTTGTTGTAGTTTGCGTTACCTACCGCTGACGCGTGGCCTTCAAGTAGTACAGTTGTATCTTCGTGCTCTTTTAAGAACTCAGATACTGATGCAATGTCGTCAAAGTAACGTTGACCAACTTGTGCAGAATCATGTGGGAAAGTAACTAATAAGCTTGTTGTTACTTCACGGTCTTCGTATAAAGTACAGCCATCGCCATCAACAGCGTCTGTCATTGGCGTGTTAGGACATTTATCATCTTTATCTAGGATGTTGTCGTTGTCGCTGTCTTTAGGTTCTACAGGTACTTCTACTACTGCTGTTGGTGCTGGCTCTACAGGCTGTGCAGGCATAGAGTTTTGGCCAAATAAGTAGTTAATACCAATTTTAGCACCTACATCTGTGTAACCTTTATCAAGACCTTGGTATACCGCAGTTTCAGCGTTTACGAAAAAGCCATCAGTAATAAAGTGTTGGTAACCAACACCTGCGTTTAAGAATGTGTTGTCATCCACTACGTCCATTTCTTTAATACCGAATAGACCGTAGAAAGGACCGCCGTCAAGGTGGTAAAGCGCATCAATACCGTAACGCTCGCCGTCGATATTATTACGATTGCCCGCAGCTTTATCGAACGCGTTAAAGTCCATATCTGCATACTCAAGGCGTGCGCTCCAGTAATCGCTGAAACGGTAACCTGCTTCTACACCCCAACCAGTTGACTCGTTTACGTCAAGGCCAGCTTGAGCGCGCATGTTTTCCCATGACGCATCATAGTAGTCACCAAATGCACCAATATAGAAACCTTCTTCTTTATCGGCAGCGAATGTAGACGCGCTAGTTGCAGCTAACGCAATTGCAATTGTAAGTGATTTTAATTTCATTGTTTTCTTCCCATTTTAACAACTTAGAAAATTGTAGCTAATCAATACTAGCTCAACCAGTTTTGTACACACTACCCGAGCTTTTGTTAATCGATACTTAACGAAAAATAAAGTTTATAAATTTTTTCAACGATCTACAGGCATTCCAACCACCAATTGTAGGTTAAGTAAAAATTTTTACCTAATCTGCAATTAATAAATTATGGTAATTTATAAATAGTTACTTTTTATGAATGCGCACAATAACACCGAGCGAGTAACTGCTCAATCATTGTACACTGCATTATTTAAAAATGACTATTTATAATCAAAAACTTACAATTAATTACAATACTTAAGTACCGCAAAAAGTTTGATAGCCCTTGTCATCTTTACCTGTCTCTTGAAAGCGGGCTAAATTAGCTGATTTATCATATGGGTTACTCATCACCGTTAAAAAGTCGCTTAGCAGCTCGCTCTCGCCGTGTTGATTATATTGCGCAAGGATTTCTTCGACGATGTGATTACGCGGTATAGCCCTTGGGTTAGCCGCTCTCATTAGGTTATAGCTGTTTTCATCACATCTTTTTTGCCATAACTGGGCCCATTGCGTTAATTCATTTGGCACTTTGCCACCCTTTAGTGACTCAGTTAGGACATCAAAGGTATTGGTGTAATCGAGCTTATGCTCTTGAAATAACAATAATAACTTATTTACAAGCTCTACATCGTCTTCGTTATAACCTGCTAAGCCTAATTTTTGTGCCCACATTTGATTATATTGCTCGTTAAATAACGTAGAAAACTGATTAATTAACGGCGTCATTAAACTTACAGCTTGTTCGTCATCTTCATCTATTATCGGGATTAGGCTTTCGGCTAAACGCGCGCAGTTCCAACTTACAATATTTGGCTGATTACCATAGGCATAGCGACCTTGTTTGTCAATTGAGCTAAACACGGTATCAAAATCAAAGGTATTCATCATTGCACACGGGCCGTAGTCGATAGTTTCGCCGCTTATCAAAGTATTATCAGTATTCATAACGCCATGAATAAAGCCTACTCTCATCCAGCTAATAACCAGCGCTAGCTGACTATTTATAACGGCTGCTAAAAAGTCTAAATAGCGCTGAGCCCCTGTTGATTGAATACTTGGGTAATGGCGTTCAATGGCTACATCAGCTAATTTTTTTAATCCCTTTACATCACCTTGAGTTGCTAAATACTGAAACGAGCCAACGCGG
>NZ_AUTO01000315.1:0-44166 GCF_000498055.1 Pseudoalteromonas sp. TB51 | reverse complement strand
GGCGGCTAATAATGTTCAAACAGCGGCGCCTCGTGCACAAGCACAAGTGGTAACGCAAGAAGCAAAATCGCCTGATCAGCAATTAAAAGAGTTTTATCAGCAGCAAAGTTTGCTAGCAAGCCAATTCCCTCAGCAATATGATGGCGAGTTATTTGATGTCATAGTACTAAATATTTGCTCGATGGCCGTGGCTGATCTAGAGGCCATTGGCGTAAGCCTTGATGATTTATATAGCGATTTTGATGTGGTGTTTTCTGATTTTAATTCGGCGACTTCGTACTCTGGGCCTGCTGCAATTCGCCTTCTACGAGCAAGTTGTGGTCAAACAAGCCAAACTGCCTTATTTGAAAATGCGCCAGAGCAGTGTCATTTGTTTAAAAATTTAGAAAACTTAGGCTACAAAAGCAATGTGGTAATGAACCACGACGGCCACTTTGATGAGTTTAAAGGTTTAATAAGTAAGTTTGGTGGCTTAGATAGCACGCCATTTAATATTGATTCAATGCCGGTTGCGCTTAGAGGTTTTGATGATAGCCCTATTTACTCTGACGAAGCTGTTTTAAACGCCTGGTTAGAGCAATCAAATGACTGTAAACCCTGTGCTATGTACTACAATACTACAAGTTTGCATGATGGTAATCAGTTAGAGAACCAGCCAAGAGTTAATAGTAAAGATACCTACTCAATAAGGCATAAAAATTTATTTAATGATATAAAAAGCTTTATTAAAAAGCTGGAAAAAAGTGAGCGTAATGTCATGCTGATGATAGTCCCAGAACATGGCGCAAACTTAAAAGGTGACAAAGTACAATTTTCAGGGTTGCGTGAAATTCCTAGTCCAGCTATCGTTTCCGTTCCTGTTGCTATTAAATTTATTGGCTCTGATGTGCAAAACTATTCGCAAATTGTAGTTAATAAATCAACCAGTTACTTTGCACTTTCTGAGATAGTTAGCAAAACATTGAAAACCAATGTATTTGGCGGAAATAATAGCGTTGCTAATCTATTGGAAAATTTGCCTAAAGCGCCTAAAGTTGCTGAAAATGAGGGCACGATTATGATGTATATCAACCAGCGTCCTTATATTCAATTAGATGGCGGAGACTGGACCCCATACCCGCAAAATTAATAGCATATATGCATGACCCCTTTTAAAACGCAGCTTACACGCTGCGTTTTTTAGTTTTAAGCTGTACGTTATTACAGTTTGATGTTTATAGGCGTGAGTTTACAGCGATAAAGGCGGTGGTTTGTCCAAATTTGTTTACAATTTACTGTATTGAATAACGGAGTTAGCGTATTATTCGGCTAATATAGTTTTTCCTTATTCGAGGATGTATGCGTCTAGATATTCATTGTGCCGACCGTGTAGGTATTGCCCAAGAGATCCTAAATATTTTAGTAAACTACGATGTTGACTTAAAAGGGATTGAGGTTGATTCGGTAAATTGCCGTATGTATGTAAGCTTTCCTGAAATTGAATTTGAGCAATTTCAAAAAATTATGCCTTCTATTCGTTTGATTGATGGCGTACATGATGTTCGCACAACCGCCTTTTTACCCTCTGAGCGAGAGCATAACGAATTAAATACACTGCTGCGTGCACTTCCCGATGGTGTTATTTCGATTGACGCAAAAGGGTGGGTACGTTTGTGTAACGACGCTGCCTGTAAAGACCTACAGTTGAGCGAAAAAGAAGTAGTAGGGGCCAATATTAATAACCTACTAAAAGGGTTTAACTTTACGCGTTGGTTAGAAGGCAAAGAAGTACTTGGACAAACAACCCGGGTAGATGTTGCTGGTGAAGACTTTATTGCCGATATTTTACCGATTGCCGTCCCGCAAGGTGGTGAAGGTGACGTGTTAGCTGGTGCGGTTATAAATATAAAATCGCAAAGCCGCCTTGGTCAGCAGGTCAGTGCCTTTAGACGTTACGGACAAGAAAGCTTTGCAACAATTCACAACTTTAGTACTGCTATGCGCCGGGTAGTGCGCGAAGCACGCAAAATGTCACAGCTAGAAGCCCCCATTTTAATAACCGGAGAAACTGGCACAGGTAAAGAGCTCCTTGCTCGTGCGTGCCACTATGCCTCTAATCGTTCGGTTAAGCCGTTTATTGCACTTTCGTGCGCATCTTTGCCCGATGATGTGGCTGAATCTGAATTATTTGGTTACGCCGGATATGAAGAAAACACCGCACCTAAACGCGGGGTACTAGAGCAAGCAGATGGCGGTACTGTGTTTTTAGATGAAGTTGGCGAAATGTCTACACAGCTACAAACAAAGCTGCTGCGCTTTTTGCAAGACGGCACATTTAGAAAAGTGGGCGACGAAAACGAAGTAAAAGTAAATGTGCGTATAATTGCAGCCACACAAAAAGATTTACCCGCGATGGTGCAAGAGGGCGTATTTAGAGAAGACTTATACTATCGAATTAATGTACTCACATTAGAGATTGCACCACTGAGAGACCGTAAAGCTGATGTGGGCCCATTAGCCGAGCACTTTATTCAAAAGTACGCACAGCAAAACGGCCACGCAATTCCGCTTTTATCACAAGAGTGCTTACGCTTTTTACAAGAGTACCCGTGGCCAGGTAATGTGCGTCAGCTAGAAAATGCAATTTATCGAGCGGTGTCGTTACTTGATGATAGCGAGCTACGTGTAGAGCATTTACAATTGCCCACCTTTACCCACGATTTAGGCTACTTAGAGTCAGATTTTGAAGGGTCGTTAGATCAAGCTGTAAAACGTTTTGAAGCAACCTTGCTACGCAAATTGTATCCGGCTTACCCAAGCTCAAGACAGTTAGCTAAGCGTTTAGGGCTTAGCCACACTGCAGTGGCAAATAAACTACGAGATTACGGTATTAATCGCAAAACTGTTAAAGTTTAATAGCCGCTTTACTGGGCACTAGCTCTTAGTGCCCATGTTTTTAGTAACCCCATCAATGGCGATAGTTTCTATGCCATTTTCATCAAAATTAATCACTATGCTTGCGTTATTACGAGTAAAAAAGTAACTGCGGCCATTCAGCTCAATCACGTAATTGCCTTTTACGGGGTCTTTAAATTGCTGCTTTTTTAAACTGACAGTATGTTTACCTATTTGCCATCAAACGCTTCAATAAAGCCATTATTAAACTCTTGTACCCACACTTGGCTTTCATCTTTAGCTAAAGTGATTGCTACCGAGTATGAGTTAGGTAATTGCGACATATCGTAGCTTTTGCTACCTATCGAAAATTTACCAAGCTGCTGCTGCCATGCAAAGCCAAAATTAAAGGTTTTTTCTATACCTGTTGGGTAAGTTACCGTACCTGGGCCTTTAATTGTAAAATCGGCTAGTGCGCTGGTGCTAATGCATAATAAACTGGTTGTGAAAAGTGTCGCTAATTTATATTTCATACTATGACTTTTTTATATTTATAATTTGAGATTAAAACAGAACATTCGCCTTAACAAGTGGCTATGTTACACTGAGTTAACTTTATACTGGTAAGACCTTCTCGTGAACTTATATATTAGACTTCTTTTATTATTTTTTAAAATTAAGCGCAACCGCGACTACCAACAGTTACTTGATACTGTTGATATTGATTACAAAGCGCTGCCAACAGACTGCGATATAAACCTGCATCTAACAAACTCGCGTTATTTGGCTATGATGGACTTGTCGCGCACTTGGATGATTGAGCGAATTGGTCTATTAAAACAAGTAATGAAGCGCCGTTGGTTTCCTATTGTTAATGCTACAGCCATTACTTATATTCGCGATATTAAACCTATGCAGCGTTATACCATTAGTACCAAGCTGGTGGGGTGGGATCATAAATATTTTTACATTGAACAAAAGTTTCATTCTGCGCGTGGCCTGCACGCTATAGCGTATGTGCGCGGTGTGTTTAAAAACAAAAAAGGCATTGTTAGTATTGAAGAAATGCTTGAAGTAGCCGAGTTTGATGGTGTAGCGCCTATTTTACCAAGCGAAATTATGCACTGGAAAGAAATGCTTGAGCAAAAAAAGGTGAATAACCTTCCTAAATAATTTTCATAAAATAAGGCCTTACGGCCTTAAACACATAGAACATAGGCGCTGCAAACTTAATTAAAAGCTGTACCTAACACCAAACATGGCAACGACTGGGTCAAGCTCAACGGTTGATGTAAGGGCTTTTGCACCGTTTGCGTACACTGTGGCATCGGTATCTATGTCAATCATTGACACCATGGCATGTAGCCCCCAATGTTGATCGATTTTATAGTTAGCGCCTACTTGTGCAATAAAGCCAAACGAATCATCGAGTTTTACTTCAACATCATCAGTACCTAGGGTTGCTTTTAGCGCTTGAGAAGGCTGCTCGTCAAAAAAGGTGGTGTAATTTAACCCTACACCAATAAACGGGCGTAGCGCGTAACTTGTATCTAAAAAGTGGTATTGCGCAACCAATGATGGCGGAAGCTGTTTGATGTCGGCAATTTTATTGCCAGCTAACCCACCCGCGCCATTTACATCGTGCGAAAACGGCGTAGCGGCAATAAGCTCTACCACCCACTTATCGTTAAATGCATAATCGATTGTAATACCTAGCTGCGTGTCAGAGTCGCCTTTTAGACCCAGTGTTGGCGCTTCGTTAATTGCCGAGCTGCTGTTATCAGGATTTACATTAATAGCGCCAACATTAACGCTAAGGTTAGCGTGCGCTGCAGGGGTAATAGCAAGTAAAGAGGTAAGTAAGGCAATGCTGATTTGGGTTTTCATGTTGTGCTCCAATAACTACTTTTTGATTGACGCTATTATTACAATCTCCGAGCGTTGAAAACCTGTTCTAGATCAAAGTTTCAAAAATGTTTGAAGTATGTGAACCCTTTTCTTGATTTAGATTAAAGTCAGTGCAAAAAGTATTTTAATTAATTGACACAGCTATGTATTTAACGGTCATCGCACTGTATTAACTTTGCCATTATTTGGTCATATTCTCGCGCTTTAATAATCTCTCTTATGGTTATTGAGTGTGTTGTTATGTCTGTTGCAAAAGTATCACAAAACAGTGTAAGTAAGCCTTTAAGCGCGGTGGTAAAAAATACGCAAACGCTTATTAGGTTTGAGTCTGTAACGCCTAACCAAGGCGGTGCCATAGATTGGCTTAGCAATGAGTTAACTGCGCTTGGCTTTAACTGTGAGCAGTTTATTTGTGAAGGCGTTACCAATTTAATTGCCTACGTTAATTTTGAGCAAGAAGGGCCATGTGTTGCGTTTTCTGGGCATATTGATGTTGTGCCCGCAGAGTCGGGCAATTGGCTAAGCCCGCCTTTTGCCGGCAATATTATTAATAGTGCCGTGTATGGTCGCGGCNGCTATGCTTGGTGCTACTAAGGCACTATTAAAAGAGACTAAAAGTAAAAAAGGGCGTTTTTACTGGCTTATTACCTCCGATGAGGAAGGAGAGGCCGTATTTGGCTCAGAGGTAATAGCCGCGCGTTTAGCAAAAAATAATATACAGCTTGATGGCTGTATTGTTGGTGAGCCGACAAGCTCTACACACGTAGGCGATACAATTAAAAATGGTCGCCGAGGCGCTATTTCTTCTCGTATAAAAGTTCACGGCAAGGCCGGACATGTTGCCTACCCACAGAACACTATAAACGCTGCGCATATCGCAGGTAATATTGTAAATTGTTTAAGTAATTTAACATGGCCTGACGATGAGCCAAGCTCTAAAACCACCTTGCAAGTGACCGGCATTAATATAAATAATGTTGTTGATAATTTAGTGCCTAGTGAATGCGAAATTACCTTTAATGTGCGATATAGCCATGGTTATACAAGCAATGCAATAAAGCACTGTATATCAGCGGCGCTGAGTGAATACGCTCAGCACCTTGAGGTTGAATGGGAGCGAGCGTGTGAGCCCTATTATACGCCACCAACAAACGGGTGGAGTTTATTGCAGCAGTTAGAGCACACCATTTATGCGCAAACAGGGAGTTACCCCATGTTAAGTACCAGTGGCGGTACTTCGGATGGGCGATTTTTTGCAAACCAGCATACCCAAGTTATTGAGTGCGGCGTTAAAAATAGTACCATTCATCAGGTAAACGAGCATGTTCCGGTTGATGATTTACTTAAAATTGAGGCCATTTACACAGACTTATTAACGCGAATTTTTAGCCATAAATAGTAATCGCCCAATAAAAATAAACAGCGAGAATCACCTCGCTGCTTATTTGAGTAGGGCGTGTTGATCTTTAATGATTGAGTTTGCAGCAGTATGTTTGGTTTTTAGGCAAGGCAGAGCCTATGAAGTGTGGTTATTCCCCATAAATAGGCGATAACGCAGCATAAATGCCAAACATGCGCTGCCCTTCGGGTTCTGCCTAGGGGCGATAAACTCTTTGTTGCCTACATGGATGTAGGTAAGGGGCGTGAGCAGGACGCGGAAGCTTTGCTCGGTTTTTACTTAGCCCACTAGGTTACAAACCTCGCGCCGCGATTAAATCGCCCCTAGATTGAACAAATTTCAATCCGTAAAGTTCAACACGCCCTAACCTAAATAGCGCTTGGCTTTATTTTCTTTTACGTTTTGTAAATCTACCAGCACTAACCCATCAATACAGTTGTTAAAGTCGGGGTCGATACTAAAGCTTAAAAACTTTACGCCGCCAGGCTTGCACAGCTCAGTATATTGCTTAAATAGTGTAGGAACTTGTGCCCCCATATTGGCCAGTACATGTTTTAATTCTACAAAGTCTTCTTTTACATCGTTGCCACTAAAAACAGTTTTACACTGAGTGAGTTGTTGCTCGCTTAATTTAAACTCGTTATTGGGGGTGGCGAGGTGTTGCTCTGATTTATAATAATGTTGATAGTAATGCACGAGCATGGCTTTTGCTTGTTCAGGCAAGGCGTTAGAGACGCTCACCGCGCCAAATAAGTAACGATATTGCGGGTAGTTTTTAATAAATGCGCCAATACCATACCATAAATAGTCTAAGCTTTTACGCCCCCAATATTTAGGTTGCACAAAGCTGCGGCCAAGCTCTATACCTTGCTCTAAATACGGTTTCATTGCTTGTGTGTAACTAAATAAACTATCGGTGTATAAGCCTTCTCGGCCATGTTTCTCTATTATTTCCTTTGCACAAGCAAGGCGATATGCCCCCACTAATTCTAGCTGCGTAGGATCCCATAGCACTAAGTGTTGATAATCCATATCATATTTGTCGATGTCGCGGCGTTTTCCACTGCCTTCACCTACCGCTCTAAAGGCAATTTCTCTCAGTCGTCCAAGCTCTCTAAACACTGGTGAGCTGCCAGTGTACTGGTATAAATGAATATGCATGCCATCTTGTGTTTTGCCTAATAACTGACAACTCTCTATGGCTTTTTTAAGCTCTTTGCGGCACTCGGGTATTGCAATAGGGGTTTGGGTTTTAAGGGGAAGGGGCTTTTTAGTGGTAAGGCGATAAAGTTGTTTGCGAATGAGATTAACGATTTCTTTATCTTTTAAGTTTTCGATTAAATATGACTCAGGCGGAATGGAAGCACCAATTTCAAACTCTAATGACTTTTGTCGCTGCTTAAACATTTCTTTTACTAATAATAAGCTCGCAAGTGGTTTGTAAATCATTGAGGTGCCATAAAAAAGCGGACTGTTTTTAGCTTTTATATAAATAGGTAGAATAGGGCTGTTTGCTTTTTTAGCCATGCGTAAAAAGCCACTGTTCCACTTGCAATCTTTAATACCGGTAGGGCTTAAACGCGAGACCTCTCCCGCAGGAAAAATAAGTAACGCACCTTCATCTTTTAAGTGTTTTTGTATATTACTTAATTCTTGTTTTTTACTGGTTCCCGATAAATTATCCACTGGCAACAGCAATGAATGCATAGGGGTGACCGACATTAGCATGCGATTGGCAACCACTTTTAAATCTTGCCTAACGCTGGAAAGTACTTTTATCAGCGCAAGTGCGTCGAGCGAGCCAATGGGGTGGTTAGCCACAATAACTAACTTACCTTCGCTGGGTATGTTTTCAATTTGTTTTGGTTTGTAGCGGGTATCAAAGTCAAGCTCATCAAGCACTTGTTCAACAAACTCTAGCCCTTGTAAATGGGGGTAAGCATCGCCAAAGGCGACAAATTCTTGTTCATGTAATAAGTAGCCAAGCCCCTTTTTAACTAAACCTTTTACTTTAGGGGAGTTCTCTAATTGTGGTAAGTTTGCTGCTATTACTTTATCAACGCTTATCATATTAACCTCATTTACAATTTGGCCTATTCGCCATCCTGTTTAGAGTAAAAAAAGGGTGTGACATTTACTTTGCAGTTGTGTGACTTTTTAAAGAGCAAATAACGAGCTGCTCAGTTGTTTATTAGTGTAGATAAAATTTATTTAATAAAATTAGGAGCCTCTATGTCGGTATTAGTAGCCATTACCGGGCGAGATAATACAAAGCTAATTGCAAAGCTAAAAGAGCTATTACCCAATGAAGAGATAATGCAATGGCCAGAGTGTAAAAAGCTCAACAATGTAGAGTTTGTATTAGCCTGGAATGCACCAGATGATTTGTGGCAGCAATTACCTAACTTAAAAGCGGTGTCATCGTTTGGGGCGGGTGTAGATAGTATTAATATGTCTTTATTGCCTAAAGAGGTAGACGTGGTTCGCATTGTTGATACTGAGCTTGCTCAAGATATGGCAGAGTACGTGCTAGGCCATGTACTTGCGCACAAGCTGCGTTTAAAAGAGTATTTTGTTAAGCAATCACAATGCAATTATAAACCTAAGCGCGCATATAAATATAATCACGTGGGTATTTTAGGCTTTGGTGAGCTAGGTAAAGCGTGCGCCAAAAAACTAACCCTGAATGGCTTTACAGTAAGCGCTTGGTCAAAAACTGATAAAAGCGATGAGCAGGTGCATCTATATTCTCAGCAGCAAGGCCTTAATGAAATGCTGCCTACAATTGACTACTTGGTATGCCTACTGCCGCTAACTAAAGATACTAAGGGTATTATTAATGCCGATTTATTAGCTAAGTTACCGGCTCATGCCTGTGTAATTAACGTTGCCAGAGGTGAGCACCTAGTAGAGCAAGATTTAATAAACGCACTTAACAGTGAAATGTTAAGGGCTGCCACGCTCGATGTATTTACCCAAGAGCCGCTACCGCACGACCACCCATTTTGGCATAATGCTAAAATAACGATTACACCACACTGCGCCGCGTTATCTGATTTAAATAGCGTAACAGCGCAAATTGCAGAAAACATTAATCGCCTAAAAAGTAGCCTTACATTAAATAATCGGGTTAATAGAACAAAAGGTTATTAATAGATAGCAAAACAGTTTAACAAACAGCTTGTTAACATTTGTAATTTTAATTATTGTGAAGTTTAGTCACTAAAATAAAAATAATAAGAGTAACGTATGAAATCAAGTCAAGGCGGAGTAAAACTAAGTTTAGTAGTGGTTTCTATTATAGTGCTAGGCGTGTCTGCTTGGTTTAACCAAGCAAGTGCCGATCAAGTGCCACAAAGCAAAAGTTCACAAACTTCACAAAGTGAATAAGTGCACTTGTAGACACATTATAAAAAGGGGACTCTATTAATTTGTTTTTGGCTTAATAAAGCCAGATCATTAAAGAGTACCCACTTTTCATTAGGCCATTTAATTACTAAAGTGCGCTTCGTTACTGGTATTTAGTAAAATAAGTTATTTAGTACCGTTTAGCATGGATCTCTCGGTTTTCGTGCTTTTTCTCATCACTTTTTTTAAGCAACACATACGTTGCGCCACTGCCACCATGGTGCTTTAAAGCGGTATGATACGCTAATACCGCGGGTAGAGCCTGTAGCCACTTATTAACATAGCTCTTTAGTATACCGGGCTTAGCTTTATTTTTTATACCAATGCCATGGCGAACTAATACAACGCGAATGTTTCGCTGGTGGCAATCAGTAATAAAGTTAAATAATGTTGTGCGTGCGTTTTTAAGTAATTGGCCATGCAAATCTAATGTGGCATCAACTTGGTATTTAGCTAAGCGTAAGTTTTTAAATACTGCGCTTTGTACGCCATCTTTTTTAAAACTGAGTAATGCATGCGGGTCTAAAAGCTCTACATGCTCAGATTGTAAGTAATTTTCGTCATTCGCAAGGCTAAGCTCGGCAGCTTTGCGTTTTTCTTGTTGGGCAAGGGTGGCACTGGGATTACTTGCAAGGGGAGTTACAGTATCGTGGTTTATAGGTTTTACATCTTCCATAGAAGATAAAAATAAATCGAAATCAGATAAAGACATAGTAAGACCTAAATGAGGATTAATACGAGATAAATTTTATCTTAGTTCAATCTGTTCCCCAAGCCTTTTAATTTTTTCAAATAAAAAAGCCCAGCAAGGCTGGGCTATAAAATATTCTAAGGGGAAATGTTAACTCTGCGTTACATTAAATTGTCCAAACGTATATACTTTGAACAAGTAAAATGTATTGATCAACACTAAACTCATATTCGAAATAACACTCGACGACATTAAATCCAAGCTAAAAGACAAAAATAACAGACCACATGCACTAATCGCTGCAACACGCAGTATTGTTATGTGGTTAATAAAGAATGCACCTAAACCTAGTGCAAGTAATACAGTGTTTAAAAGCCAATCTAGCTCGTTTAGCATGGTCGTTTCAATAGTTCAGTTGTTGAAAAAAGGAGCGCCATTATGTTGATCTTTTGCACACCTTTCAACCAAGTAATTTTAAATTTTCAGATTAGTTTTTTTAATGCTAAATATAGCTAGTTAGTGCTGCAAAAAAGCCATTATTTTTTATTAGTTGGTACTTTTGACAGCTTTGCGGCGCCTTCATATCTGCGCATAAATAAAGGGCATTGCGCTTCTCGTCTAGCTGCGGGTGTAAGTTTGAATCAAGTAATGTACGGCCATACCCAAAGACCCCAGGCCAATAAATACTTTCGCTCACTAACCCTAATTTTTTATAGGTGAGCAAAGTTGGTTTTGGAAAAATAATGGCTACGGAAAAAATGACAGCCAGCGTAATAAGTAACCCTTTTTTAGACTTTACAGGCTGCTCTGCTGGGGTAGATGTTGGGTTAGCTGAAGATTGCGGTGCTGTTTGCGGCCTATTGCGGGGCTTTTTTACAGGGGTTTTTCTTTTTTGTGGTGTTTTACCAAGCAATGATTGTTTTTTTGTGTTGTTTGACATAAAGCAAATCTGGCCTTTTGAGCGTAGGTCTCTATAATAAAATGATTAAATATCTAGTTATATAATAACTTATACAATGCTTTTAGCCTACGAGGAAGATACATGGATACGCAGCTATCAATTTTAATAGTAGATGATGTTAGCACAGTGCGTAGTTTTTTGAGCCAAACGCTCATGCACTTAGGAATAGAAAACGTTAAAGAGGCTTCAACGGCTAAACAATGCATTAGCGAGTGCCAAGCAGCTAATTACAATATGATTTTTTTAGATATTGAACTGCCTGACGGCGATGGTAAAGAATTAATCGCGCAAATTAATGATATTAATCCTGAAACTAATGTGGTGATGGTGTCGGCCCATTCAGCAGTAGAAAATGTTAAAGAAGCCATTGATAAAGGTGCTAAGGGGTTTGTGGTTAAGCCATTTACGCCTAAAAAAATTGCGGCCATGTTGAAAAAGTTCTATCCCGATTTGGAAAATGTTTAACCAGCTTTAATAGTAATGCGTTAGATTAGCTTTGAGTTCAGCGGATTGCTAAATACCAAATTTTAGATATAAAAAAACCGGCCTAGGCCGGTTTTTTAATCATAAAACAAATTATAGCGCTTTAATTTTAGCTGCTAAACGGCTCTTATGACGAGCTGCTTTGTTTTTATGAATTAGACCCTTAGTTGCGTAACGGTCTAGGATAGGTGTAGCAACAGAGAAAGCTTGCTGTGCAGCTTCTTTATCGCCAGCTTCAATAGCAGCGGTTACTTTTTTGAAGTAAGTACGCATCATTGAACGACGGCTTGCGTTGTGCTGACGGTTTTTTTCGCTAGTGATAGCGCGTTTTTTTGCAGACTTGATGTTAGCCAAGGTTTGCTCCTAACAATCTTAAATAAAGCTTAAATTAAAGGCCGTGGAATATGCCTGTTTTTATCATGAATGTCAATTTAAATTTAACAACTCAAGAAAAACTGCTCCTTATAACGAACATCAATTTGCCGCTTTAGCAGTTAATATCGCTATTGTAACAAAGCACAGACGCCCAGCCTAGTGCTTTAAAGCGATTTATAAAAAAGACTGTGGCATAATTGCGCTAACTAAAGGTTTTTAAGTAGGTTTAAGGTGTCAAAAGGATTATTTCGCTCCGGTATGATTGTAAGTTGTATGACAATGATATCGCGTATTTTAGGGTTAGTACGAGACGCTGTCGTTGCAAACTTATTAGGTGCTAGTGCAGCTGCTGATGTTTTTTTGTTTGCTAACCGTATTCCCAATTTTTTACGCCGTCTATTTGCAGAGGGGGCTTTTGCTCAGGCATTTGTGCCTGTACTTAGCGAAATTAAAGAACACCATGGCGATGATAAAGTTAAGTTATTTGTAGCACAGGCTGCCGGTACGCTGGGCACTATTTTGCTTTGTGTGACTATTTTTGGCGTTATTGCCTCGCCTGTTATTGCCGCGTTATTTGGTACTGGCTGGTTTATAGATTGGTGGCAAGGTGGCCCTAATGCAGAAAAGTTTGTGCTGGCAAGCTCCTTATTAAAGTTAACTTTTCCGTATTTGTTATTTGTTAGTTTGGTAGCACTTAGCGGTGCAGTAATGAATGTGTATAACCGTTTTGCAGTGGCTGCTTTTACGCCCGTATTACTTAATGTTTCAATTATTACCTGCGCCATTTTATTTCACGACAAATTTAGCGTGGGGGCGTATGCGTTAGCTATTGGTGTATTTGTGGGCGGGGTGGTGCAATTGTTGTTTCAGTTACCATTTTTATACCGAGCAAAAATGCTGGCACGTCCTCGCTGGGCGTGGCAAGACGAGAACGTTAAAAAAGTGCGTAAGCTTATGCTACCGGCATTATTTGGTGTTTCAATAAGCCAAATTAACCTTTTGCTCGACACCATGATTGCCTCGCTATTAATGACGGGCTCTATCGCATGGCTTTATTACTCAGATAGGTTAATTGAGTTTCCACTTGGTTTATTTGGTATTGGTATTGCCACTGTTATTTTACCCGCACTTTCTAAATTACATAGCAGTAAAAAGCTCAGTGATTTTCAGCATACGTTAGATTGGGGTGTGCGTTTTGTGATTTTTTTAGGCATACCCGCCATGGTTGGTTTAATGATTATAAGCCCGCTTATCATTACTGTGCTATTTGATCACGGTGCATTTAAAGACGCTGATGTTGATCATGTTAAAGCGGTAAGCCTAGGGGTGGTTGCCTACTCGGTAGGGTTAGTTAGCTTTATGCTTATTAAAGTATTAGCGCCGGGTTTTTACTCGCGCCAAGATACCAAAACACCTGTGCGCATTGGTATTATTACGCTGGTGCTTAATATGGTATTTAATATTATGTTAGCCCCGTTTATAGGATATTTAGGGCTTGCTTTAGCAACGTCTATGTCGGCCAGCTGCAATGCTTTTTTACTTTACAGGCAACTTAAAAAAGAAAACGTGTATCAGTTCTCTGCAATGAGCCTGCGCTTTAGCGTAAAGTGCATAGTAGCAAGCTTGGTAATGGGCGCTTTAACGTGGTACGTCAGCAGCCTTTATTATTGGGCTACATGGCATTTTTATGAGCAAGTAATGTTGTTAATTGTATTGCTAGTAATTGCTGCAATAAGTTACTTTGCGGTGCTGTTTTTACTTGGTGTAAGACTAAATACGATAAAAAGTGTAGCAACTACTGAATCAAACTAAAAAAAAGATTATAATCGGCAGCCCTGTGGTTTTGAACGATTTTAAAGTCGTTAATAATACTCGCTGAAAAAGGCATTAGGTGGCATGGAGTTAATTAGAGGTATACACAATATTCGAGCGCAGCATTATGGTTGTGTGTTGACTATTGGTAATTTTGACGGTGTGCATTTAGGCCATGGCGAAGTATTAAAAGGGCTGTTAACAGATGCCAAAGCACATAACTTACCTAGTACTGTGATGTTATTTGAGCCGCAGCCGCAAGAGTTTTTTGCTAAAAACAATGCGCCAGCTCGACTTACTCGGTTACGTGACAAACTCAGATTACTAAGTAACTTAGGTATTGAGCGGGTTATTTGTATTAGCTTTAACCAACAATTTGCCAATATGCACGCTGAGCAATTTGTTAGTGATATTTTAATTAAAAAGCTAGGCGTTAAAGCACTCACAGTAGGTGATGATTTTAAATTTGGTAAACAGCGCCAAGGGAATTTTAATTTACTGCTCAGTATGGGCAAACAAGCGGGCATGGATGTAAAAAGCACCGCGAGTTTTCGCCAATTAAATGCTAGAGTAAGCAGCACACTAATACGTGAAGCATTAGCCGCAGGCGACTTAGAAAATGCTAAGTTAATGCTAGGGCATAATTATGCTATTTCAGGGCGTGTAATACATGGTTGGAAAAGAGGGCGAGAGCTTGGTTTTCGAACTGCAAATATAGCGCTTAAACGCCAAGTTTGCCCTGTAAATGGGGTGTTTGCCGTAAAAGCAAACATTGCCGGGAAACACGTTTATGGGGTAGCCAATATTGGTAACAAGCCCACTTTTAATGGAACTCGTGCTTTGTTAGAAGTTCATCTTTTTGACTTTGCACAAGATATATATGGACAGTTTATGCACGTGGGGTTAATAAAAAAACTTCGCGATGAGAAAAAATTCGAGACATTAACACAGTTAACGGCACAAATTGCAACCGATGTTGCCGCCGCAAAACAGTGTTTTGGTTTAAATTAGGTAGCCGATAGATACGGAAAGTAGGATTAATGAGCGACTACAAACATACTTTGAATTTACCGGAAACACAGTTTCCAATGCGTGGCAATTTGGCACAACGTGAACCAAAAATGCTTAAAGCATGGTATGAAGACGACCTGTACGGTCAAATTCGCAGCGCTAAAAAAGGTAAAAAGACCTTTATTTTGCATGACGGCCCTCCGTATGCAAACGGCGATATCCATTTAGGCCACTCAGTAAATAAAATTTTAAAAGACATAATTGTTAAGTCTAAAACTTTATCTGACTTTGATGCACCTTATGTGCCTGGTTGGGACTGTCATGGTTTGCCAATTGAGTTAATGGTTGAGAAAAAAGTAGGCAAGCCAGGCGTTAAAGTAACCGCGAGCGAGTTTCGTGAAAAATGCCGTGCTTACGCTAAAAAGCAAGTTGAAGGTCAAAAAGTAGACTTTAAACGTTTAGGTGTGTTTGGCGATTGGGACAAACCTTACTTAACAATGAACTATGACTTTGAAGCAAACGCTATTCGCGTGCTTGGTCGTATTATTAAAAATGGCCACCTTCATAAAGGTGCAAAGCCTGTGCATTGGTGTACAGACTGTGGCTCTGCATTAGCAGAGGCCGAAGTAGAGTACCAAGATAAGCAATCTCCAGCGATTGACGTACGTTTTACATTTGCAGATCAAGACGCGGTTGTAAATGCCTTTGATTTAGCCGATGGCCATAAAGGCCAAGGCAGTGTAGGTACTGTTATTTGGACTACAACGCCGTGGACTTTACCCGCTAACCGTGCGGTAGCAGTGCATGCAGATTTAGAGTACGCCTTAGTACAAGTAGATGATGAAGGCTCACAGCAACGTTTAATTTTAGGCTCAGAGCTTGTTAAAGATGCAATGGACCGTTATGGCTTTAATCATTTCCACGTACTAGGTTATGTTAAAGGTGCAGCACTTGAAAACTTACACGTTGCTCACCCATTTTACGATTTTGATGTACCGGTAATTGTAGCTGACCATGTTACTACTGACTCAGGTACGGGTGTGGTACATACCGCGCCAGGCCATGGTCAAGAAGATTTCGCGGCAGGCTTAAATTACAATCTTGAAGTAGCAAACCCTGTGGGCGCGAATGGCGTTTACCTACCTGATACAGAATTATTTGCTGGTCAGCATGTATTTAAAGCTAATGCCAGTGTAATTGACGTACTAACAGAGCGCGGTGCTTTAATGCATCATCATGCGCTTACGCATAGCTACCCGCATTGTTGGCGTCACAAAACGCCTATTATTTTCCGTGCTACACCGCAGTGGTTTGTAAGCATGGATCAGGCTAACTTACGTCAAGACTCGTTGAGCGAAATTAAAAACACCCAATGGTTGCCAGAGTGGGGCGAAAGCCGCATTGCGAACATGGTTGAAGGTCGCCCAGATTGGTGTATTTCACGCCAACGTACTTGGGGTGTGCCAATTGCCTTATTTGTTGATAAAGACACTGGTGCTTTACATCCAAATACGCAAGCGCTTATTGAGCAAGCTGCAGAGCTGGTAGAAAAATCAGGCATTCAAGCATGGTATGACCTAGAGCCTGCCACCTTGTTAGGCGAAGAAGATGCCAAGCAATACATGAAAGTACAAGATACGTTAGATGTATGGTTTGATTCGGGCGTAACACATGCATGTGTTGTTGATGCACGAGAAGAGTTAGTTGGCCCAGCAGATTTATACCTAGAAGGTTCTGATCAACACCGTGGTTGGTTTATGTCATCAATGATGACCTCAGTTGCTATTAACGGTCACGCACCTTACAAGCAAGTACTAACGCACGGCTTTACCGTAGATGAAAACGGCCGCAAAATGTCAAAGTCGTTAGGTAACGTTATTTCACCACAAAACGTGATGAATAAACTTGGCGCTGACATTTTACGTTTATGGGTAGCTTCTACCGATTACACCGCCGAAATGACGGNTAGCCGTTACTTATTAGCTAACCTAAGTGGTTTTGATCCAAAAACAGACCAAGTTGCTGTTGATGATATGGTTGAGCTTGATAAGTGGATTGTTGGCCGTGCAGCCCAATTACAAGAAGAAATTTTAGCAGCTTACGATAGCTACCAAATGCTATTAGTAACGCAAAAGCTAATGAACTTCTGTACAGGTGAGCTTGGTTCGTTCTACTTAGATGTAATTAAAGACCGCCAGTACACAGCAAAAAGCGACAGTCATGCACGTCGTTCTTGTCAAACTGCGCTTTATCATATTGCTGAAGCAATGACTCGTTGGATGGCACCAATTATGAGCTTTACAGCTCAAGAAATTTGGGAAGCACTACCGGGCGAGCGTAGCGATTACGTATTTACATCGGTATGGTACGACGGTTTACACGCACCGACAAACAGCCAATTTAGCAACGATGACTGGCAAGCGATTCTAAATGTACGTGACGAAGTAAACCGCGTATTAGAAGCAGCCCGTAAAGAAGAAGTAATTGGCGCAACGTTACAAGCAAGCGTTAACTTATACGCCGAAAAAGCACTGGCTGATAAGTTAGCAGCATTAGGTGATGAACTACGTTTTGTATTACTAACGTCTGCGGTCACTGTATCTGCAGTAGATAGCCAGCCAAGTGATACACAAACAACCGAAATTGAAGGTTTGTACATTAGCGTAGCAGCCACAGATGCAACTAAATGTGAGCGTTGTTGGCATTACAGCGATGATGTAGGTTCAGAGCCTGCACACCCTGAAATTTGTGGTCGTTGTGTAAGCAATGTTGACGGCGAAGGTGAAAAGCGTCAATTCGCTTAGGAGCTTTACTCAGTGAGCAAACTAGCCCAAAAAAGTGGTTTAGTGTGGCTTTGGTTAAGTCTATTACTGCTTGTAATAGACTTTGCCACTAAAACACTTGTTGTAAATACCATGGCTTATCAAGAGTCGATTAATTTACTGCCTGTTTTTAGTATTACCTACGTACATAACTATGGAGCGGCCTACAGCTTTTTAAGTGAAGCGGGTGGCTGGCAACGTTGGTTTTTAAGTTTTATTGCCATTGCTATTAGTGCGCTATTAGTGTGGTGGTTAAAGCGTTTACCAGCGACAAATAAAATATTATGTAGTGCTTATGCGTTAGTGCTTGCTGGCGCTATTGGTAATTTATATGACCGTGTTGCTTATGGTTATGTAATTGACTTTATACATGTGTTTTATAAAAACTCGCATTTTCCAGTATTTAATATTGCCGACTGTGCAATTTGTATTGGTGCAGCATTATTATTATTTGATGCCTTTACAGGCGAAAGTCCGAAGGAGCATAAAGCATGAGCCAAGCTGTAATTGGTGAAAACTCAGAGGTTATTTTTCACTTTTCTATTAAACTAGAAGATGGCTCTGCCGCAGACTCAACCAAGGTGCATAATAAACCAGCCAAGTTAACGATGGGTGATGGCAGCTTAACGGCTAATTTTGAAAAGTGCTTACTAGGTTTAAGTGCAGGCGAAAGCAAAACGTTTGAGTTAGAACCAGAAGACGCCTTTGGCCAACCTAATCCAGATAATATTTACTATGTAGAACGCAGTAAATTTGGTGCAGAAACGCCAGCTAAAGTCGGCGCAATTATTGCCTTTACTCAGCCAGATGGTACTGAGCTGCCAGGACTGGTTCGCGAAGTACAAGGTGAGTCCGTTACTATAGATTTTAATCATCCGTTAGCAGGCCAACGTTTAACGTTTGAAGTAGATATTATTGAGGTGCAAGGCTAATGGATATTTTATTAGCGAACCCGCGAGGCTTTTGTGCAGGGGTAGACCGTGCAATTAGCATAGTAGAGCGCGCTTTAGATATTTTTGAAAAGCCAATTTACGTACGCCACGAGGTCGTTCATAACCGCTACGTAGTAGATGGTTTAAAAAACCGTGGTGCCGTATTTGTTGAAGAGCTAGACCAAGTACCTGATGACAGCATTGTTATTTTTAGCGCCCACGGTGTATCGCAAGCGGTACGCTCAGAAGCTAAACGCCGCGATTTAAAAGTGTTTGACGCAACATGCCCATTAGTTACTAAAGTGCATATGGAAGTAACGCGAGCGAGCCGTAAAGGTATTGAGTGTATTTTAATTGGTCACCATGGTCACCCAGAAGTTGAGGGTACTATGGGGCAGTATGACAATAACGACGGTGGTATTTACCTTGTAGAAACCGCAGAAGATGTTGCCAAACTTAACGTTAAAAATGCTGATAACCTATTTTATTGTAGCCAAACAACGCTCTCAGTAGATGACACTGCAGATGTAATTGATGCGCTGCGCGAAAAATTCCCAGCAATTGATGGCCCGCGCAAAGATGACATTTGCTATGCGACACAAAACCGTCAAGATGCTGTGCGTGATTTAGCAGACAAAGTAGATGTGCTATTAGTTGTGGGGGCAAAAAACAGCTCTAACTCTAACCGTTTACGTGAACTTGCAGATAAAATGGGCACAACCGCTTATTTAATCGATGATGCAACAAATGTTGAAGCACAGTGGTTTGGCGAAACTAACGCTGTGGGAGTAACTGCGGGGGCTTCTGCGCCAGAAGTGCTTGTACAGCAAGTTATTGCACGCTTAAAAGAGCTAGGCGGCAAGCAGGTAGTTGAAAACCCAGGTGAAGAAGAGAATATCGTATTTGCCGTTCCTGTTGAGCTGCGTTAATCTATATAAATTAATTATTTAGATTACAAGGAGAGCCGTTATGAGCAAGTTGCCGCAAGGTGAAACATTGCTTTTTTCGGCTCTTTTTAATGAGCGCGGGGTACTTGCCACGCTTATTGTTACCCAAGTTGTAGCTACCATCTTAGCGTTTGCTCCTTTTGTTGAGGGGGATAGCTGGCAAAGCCTTGGCGTAATTAGTTTATTTTCTCATTTGACCGTTTTGGTTAGTATTTCTGCTTTATACTCTTTTCGGGGTGTTTTACAAAGAAAGCCGCAAACCACCCAACTTTTTGCTTTTTTTATTTCCTTTTTAGTCAGTACCGCTTTATTTAGTGTGCTGTGTGCCCGCTATTTTTTAGATTTTACAAATAATGAAACGAGTATTTATTTTGTATTACGAAATTGCTTAATTGTTTTTTTGATCACGGCTTTATTTGTACAGTTTTTACTGATTTATTTTGAAAAAGAGCAGCAAACAAAAGCGCTCTCCCGCGCGGAGCTTGATGCTTTGCAAGCCAGAATTCGCCCTCATTTTTTGTACAATAGCCTTAATACCGCCGCCGAGCTAACACATCATGATGCCGATGCTGCAGAGCAAGCAATACTTGCGCTTGCGGCGCTGTCGCAAGCGGCTATGCGCTCGGGGCAGCGCGTTTCTCTCGAAGATGAGCTGACCTTATCAAAACAATATGTTGCGCTGGAAACTTGGCGCTTTGGCAACCGTTTAAAGCTTAATTGGCAAGTGCCTGCTGATTTACCAGATATTAGTATTCCGTGCTTAACCCTTCAGCCGTTAATAGAAAATGCGGTATGCCATGGGGTAGAGCCCAGTGAAACAGGGGCCGTTATTAGTGTAGAGCTACACGTCACAACAGGGTATTTAACATTGATTGTTTCTAACCCTATCACTCATAATGAGGCTTTAAAAAGACCAAATAACGGCATGGCACTTGAAAATATTCGCCAGCGATTGTTTATATATTACAAAGAAAAAGCACAACTAACGATCACACAAAAAGAGGATGTATTTAGAGTAAAAGTGGTGATCCCTAAGCAGTTTGAGAACCCCCAATGAATGTTGTAATTATTGATGATGAACCACTAGCTCGCGCTAGAATAAAGCGGCTACTGCAGCACAACGAGCATATTTTCGTTAAAGGCGAAGGTGATAACGGCGCGCAGGGGCTTGCCATTATCAAGCAGGTTCATCCCGATTTGGTTTTTTTAGACATAGATATGCCGGGTATTAATGGCCTAGAAGTAGCACAGCAACTAAATACGCTGAGCGTGCCACCGGCAATAGTATTTGTAACGGCTTACCCCGAGCATGCACTTGATGCGCTACAGCTCAGTGCCGCAGGATACTTAGTAAAACCAGTTACTGAACAGGCATTAAATAAAGTGTTAGCGCAAGTAGGGCGTTTAAATAAAGCGCATATGCAAAAGCAGCAATCTACAAAAATTAGTTATCAGCTTGGTGGCACAATAAAAAGTATTGAACTTGATCAAGTGTATTACTTTAATGCCCAAGAAAAATACACCAATATGGTATTTAAAAAGGGCGAGGCCCTAATTGAACAAAGCTTAAAACAACTTGAGCAACGCTTCCCAACGCAATTATTGCGTATTCACAGAAACACGCTCATAAACAAACAAAAGCTTGTTGCCTTGCATACTCAAAGCCCTGGTGTACATAGCGTAGAACTAGCCGGATGTAAGGAGCAATTAAGCGTAAGTAGGCGAGAGCTAAAAACAGTAAAAAATGCGCTATGTTAGAGCCTGTTATATTTTAGGTTGAATTTGTAGTAGGTTGCTTGGCTTTTTAAGTAAGGCAGAGGCCGCTATTGAGCCCACTAAATTAGCAGCATTGCGCTGGAGTTAAATCGCCTCCAGATAGAGTAACTTTAATCATCAAAGCTCAATTGGTGTAATGCTGTTAACCGTTTATCAACAAATTTAACCGCTTGTCCTAGTATATATTGCATCTACATTTTCAATGCATAAACTTATAATCAGATAAAATTTATTTGGTTTTTACTATGCATTCACCTCACAAAAAACCTCAAAAAGGCTTTACCTTAATTGAAGTGCTGATTGCGTTTATTATTTTAAGCTTTGGCTTATTAGGCGCTGTTGCACTGCAAGCTAAAGCTAAGCAGGCAAGCTTTGACTCTATGCAGCGCGCAGCCGCGGTGGCGTTAGGAAATGATATTATTCAGCGCATTAGAGCAAATGATACCGCACAGCTAGTTACTTTATATACGCAAACTTTCACCAGTAAAACATCAACGTCTACCTCTACGGCTTGTTTTAGTGGGTCATGCACTGCAGCGCAAGTTGCAGCCCTTGATTTACAGCAGTGGAAACGCGCCATTCGTGCACGCGAAAACACCGGCTCTCTCGATGATGCCACTGTATGTATAAACCCTACGGCTGCAGCAGGNTGTCTTGGCAAGGCCGCCAAGAGTTTAATGCCAATGATGAAACCAAAGCACTTAAATGCGGTACTGACGATAAAAAACGCCGTTTGGTTGCATTAAATAGCTATATATACCTAAGGAGCTAACATGAGAGAAAAAGGTTTTACACTAATAGAAATGATGATTTCATTATTTATTGGTGGGCTTATTTTAGGTGGGGTGATGTTTACCTATATTGGTATGAAAGTAACCACAAAAGACACAATGACAATAGGCGAGTTACAAGAGTCAGGCCGCTTAGCCATTAATATTATGCAGCGTGATATAGAACAGGTAGGCTTTTGGGGAACTTATTATGATGATTCGTTTACTGCAGCAAACACACAAACGTTAGCTAACCCTGGTGGTGATTGCTTTGAAGGGCTTAATAACGGCAGCTTTCCAGATTTAGCATCCTCTAGCAATTTCAGAACTATTTATGCAAAAGAGGCCAGTTCAACAAGTGAGCTTAACTGTATAAGTAAGCCAATTGCAGGAACTGACATTTTACAAATCAAGTTTTTACAAGGTGAGCAGCTCACGGTAGATGGCGCCACTAATGAAACACAAGCGGATGAAAACTATTTTATAGCTGAGCAAGAAAGCGCAGAATTTACCCGAGGCGTTGTAGCTGCGGGTAGTTTAAACGTTAATGCCACGGTGTGGCCTTATAGCCATCATGTTTATTACCTCGCAGAGCAAACTTATACGGTAAATAATAAAAGCCTTACAGTACCAGCATTAATGCGTAAACGCTTAAATGGCGCCAACATGAAGGCCGAAACCATAATGGAGGGCGTTGAAAACATGCGCTTTGTATTTGGTTTAGATACAGACAGTGATAGCCGTGTTGATTCGTACCGAAGTATTGAGGACATGCAGCACTCTGACTGGGAAAACCGCAAAAGTATTCTAACAGTGCAGGTTTTTTTATTAGTTAGAGCATTGCAGCCAGATCCGGGTCTTAAAATAAAAAATCAGACATATATTTTAGGTGAAGATGAAGACTCCCGAGAGCTCACTTTTACCGATACTTACAGAAGAACAGTATTTACCACCACAATTCGTTTAAATAACGTGGGAGCAAATTTATGGCGTATCTAAGTAAACACGCAAATAAACAACAAGGTGTTGTGCTTATTACAGCCCTTATTATGGTCATTGCTGTAACGGGAATTGCCGTTACATTAATGAGCAGCAGTAGTGTAGATATAAAAATTACCAATGCAGCTCAAGAGCGAGAAGTCGCTGAAAATGAGCTTATTGGAGAAGTACAGCGAATGATTTCTGATGAGGCAAGCAAAGGTGCGGCAAACCAGTTTTTTTTAACGCCAGATGAAGTATCAACTCATGCAGGCGCAGATGATGAAGGGATGGTAATAGCCACGCACGACGATATGCAAAGCAAAATGGTAAACCTAAATCAGGGGGCGCTTGATTTAGAATGCCCACGGCGATTTAATTTTACTGCCGGTATATCGTGTAACATGCTGCAAGTTTCTACCACTATTCAATATGGCTCTAAAGCAAAGCACGAACTTACAATTGTAACAGGTGTAGCTCAAGAAATGGCCAGTATAAGTAAGGGGATTTAGAATGAAATTTAATCTTAATAAGCCATTGGTCTCTTTACTTGGTTTAGCACTGAGCGCCTCAGTAGTTGCTGAAGATATAGAGCTTTATGTCAATCATGATTTAGATTTAGATGAGAAACCAAGGGTTTTACTCATATTTGATACATCAGGCAGTATGGCGTTTTCATCCTCTAATGGTAATAACTGTGGTTTTAATAACTTTTTAGGCTTATATAACTTATGTATAGATAGCCGTCTTGCTGCTGCGCAATTTGCCATGAATAAAGTGGTATCAGATAACGAAGACTCTATTGATTTTGGCCTAATGCGCTTTGAAAGAAATTCAGCTGGTGGGTATGTTGTAAATGGTGTTGGTAGTGATTCATCCATAGTGCGTAGCTCTATTGCTGGTTTACCAGCAGATGGGGGGACGCCACTCACAGAGACACTTTGGGAAGCATATTTGTATATTACTGGTCAAGAGGTTCAATACGGAGAAGGTGTTACAACTCTAGAGCGTGATACAAGTGTTGAAAGCAGTACTACTGTCCAAGTTGAGCAACAGTCTTGCGTTTGGAAAGGGCCTTGGTGGAATCGCCGACAAGTTTGTAATACGGTTTATGTGCCGGAAACAAGATTCACCTATATATCACCCTTTGCAGACAGTGAAGCTGAAGCGGCTCGTTGCGATAATTCAATCAACATTATTTATATGACTGATGGCGACCCTTCTAATGATAACGGCAGCGATAGTGATATTAGTGATGAACACGAAAAGTACTTTGGAGAGCCATTAAACTGGAATACCGATAGTTATTACAGTAACTACTTACACCAAATGGCTAAAATTATTCATGGTACAAGTGATGTTACCGTTGATTTATATCCTGCCACTGCCGATATCCACGAAACAGGCCGCTTATACACTATAGGTTTTGGTTCAGGTATGAGTGCAAGCGGGCAAGAACTTTTAAGACGTGCAGCCTTATTGGGTGGCGGTGAAAACTTACCAGCAAGCACCCCAGATGAGCTTTCTAACTCGCTAAATAGTGCTATTTCTCGTATTCGTGAAGTAAACGATAGCTTCTCTTCGCCTTCGGTAGCAAGTAACAACGTAGACCAAACACGTAGCCGTGATGCCATTTACTTTGCCATGTTTTACCCAGAAACAAACACCCGATGGGGTGGGAATTTAAAAAAATTAAAAGTATCAGGCAGCGAAATAGTTGACTCTGCAGATAATACAGCGCTTGATTCTGATGGTTTAATCGACACCGATGCTAAAACATTTTGGTTGCCAGATGGCCAGTCTGCCGATGGTAACTTAGTTGCACAAGGGGGTGTAAACTATCATTTAGCTACACTCACGGGGACTCCAGCTGAAGACAGGCGCAACCTCTATACAGATAAGCAAGGCGATATAGTTGAGTTTACTACTAATATTGTGAGCGATATTTTAGATTTAGTCACCAATAACCCGATTAGCCTAGCTAGTTCAGATATAAAATGGGCAATGGGGATAGATGTTGACGATGAAGACAACGATGGCTCAAACACCGATCAACGCAGCGATATTTTTGGCGACCCTTTACATTCTAAGCCAGTGGCAATCGACTATGGCAATGACGACATACGTATATTGATTGGTACTAATGCCGGCTTTTTACATATGTTTAAAGACGATGATACCAATAACCAAGTGAGCGAAAGCTGGGCGTTCATTCCTTCTGATCTTTACGATATTATTCAGCCTTTACGCAATGAGGACACCGGTAAACTCTACGGGATGGACGGCCCAATCAGTGTTTACTTTAGTGATAAAAGCTTAAATGACGAAGGCATTAACGATGGTATTGTTGATGCAAGCGATGGTGATGACGTGTGGGCATTTGCAGGTATGCGCCGTGGTGGAAAAAACTATTACGCCTTTGATATTACTAACCCCGATCAGCCTAAAAAACTATGGGATAACCCTATAGAAGGGGGGACTGGCGATTTTAAAGAGCTAGCTCAAACGTGGTCAAAACCCCAAATAGCGTACATAAAAGCATTTGGTGATAAGCCATTACTCGTTTTTGGTGCAGGGTACGATACAAATAAAGATGCCGTGGTAAGAAGTGAAGACTCTGTTGGTCGCGGTATTTATATAGTAGAAGCTGAAACAGGTAAAAAAGTATGGGCTTTAACGCCAAACGAAAATGGATTTAAAGGTAAGCACTCGATTGCAGCAAATGTTTCTACGCTTGATTCAGATTACGATGGTTACATTGACAGAATTTATGCTGCCGATACCGGGGGCGATATTTGGCGTATAGACATGCCAGGCACAAGCACCAGTAATTTTACGCACTTTAAACTTGCAGAGCTAGGTAGCAGTTTAGCAAGCCAAGACCGCCGCTTTTTTTACCAGCCGTTGGTTGCGCGTACACTTTATAGCAAAGTAAGTGAAACAACGATTAATGGTGAAACAGTGATTACACGTTTAGATACGCCGTATGACGCTATTGTAATAGGCAGCGGAAATCGCTCAAAACCAACAGGTACAAATGAAGACGATCAGCTGTTTATGATAAGAGATGAAAATACAGTAACTCAGTCATTCACTAGCGCCCCTACAGCGATTAAACCAGCAGATTTAATGCTAATGAACAGCGACCCGTTTGGTAATGCTCTTGATGATGTAGATGAGTTTGTTGATTTAGAAGTCGATTTAGCTAAATTTAAAGGCTGGCGCTATGAATTAGGCACCGGTGAAAAATCTTTAGCAGCAGCCACAGTGGTGGGCGGTGTCGCTTACTATACAAGCTTTACTCCATCATCAGAAACCTCTACAGAGAACCAATGTTCGTTAAGTGGCGGTGGCGGCTCGTTGTATGCGTTCCATTTACATTATGGCACCAAGGTATATGACGACTTAAAGTTTACCACTAGCTATGATGTACCTGATACACCACAATTGTACTTTGGTGAAGGCCCCTCTTGTGCCGATGGAAATGGCGACGGCTTTTGTGATGATAACCCAACCATTGAAGTGACCGAAGAAAGCCAATTTTACCTAATTGGGCCGGGAATAAAAGGCGAAGATGCACAAAACCCAATGAAGCCAGTAGAAATAATGGGCCCAGGCTTAACGGTTGTAGATGGTACCGTACAATTAGTGAATGACGATGATAGTGTAGGGTTTGGCTTTAAAACCCAACAAACCTATATTTATAAACGTGAAGAAAATGATGAAATTGATGATTAAGGAATATTAATGAATAAACAAGCACGCGGATTCACGTTGATAGAGTTAATGATAGCCGTAGCTATTGTAGGTATTTTAGCCTCAATAGCACTGCCTAATTATACTGAGTATGTAAAACGCTCTTCTCGGGCCGAGGCCGCAGCGGCGCTTTTAGACGCTGCAAACAAACAAGAGCAGTACTTCGTAGATAATCGTGAGTACACAGAGACATTCTCAGACTTAGGTATACAAGAGACCACAGAAAACGGCCATTTTGAGCTGTCGATTGATGTGGATGATGACGATAATACGTTTACAATTACTGCAAAACCTATTGCGGGTGCTGTAAAAGGCGACGGTGACTGCACGCAAATTACAATTACTGACACAGGCTATAAAGGCGCTAAAGGCAGTAAAGGTAATTCAGATGTTGAGTATTGCTGGGGACGTTAACTTAATCGGGTTAACTAGTCGTTCTGACATTTGTCGGTTGATTTAATTCGTATACGGCCTGTTTGACTGACAGATAAAGCCAGCCCCTCAAGGTTGGCTTTATCTTTATTTGGGCAATATATAAATGTTCCATTTTGAAAACCATTTAAAGAGCCATCGGGCCGAAAGGTAATTGCACTTCGGGGGTATTGCATAGAATCTGCATCATGGATTTTTTCAAATGTGCTTATTAATAAGTCGTCGGTGTCTAATGACGTAGACTTGTCGTTATCAATAAACAGCGACATTTGCCCATCCCACTCATCTTTAGTGCATTGATTATCTTTTAAAGCACACAAAGTAACATAAGTGCCATTTTCAATGGCGTAAAGGCGGCCATAATTAATGTTTCTGTGCAGCAAATTAACATGATTGTCGGCTCTGTTTTTCGCTAAAAAGTCAGGAAAAACCGATAGAGAAATTTGGCTAACAATACTCACAATAGCAATAGATGCCATTAATTCTAAAAGCGTATAGCCAGCCTGAGTTTGGGTAGATAACCTCATCCCTGAAGCCCTGAGTCAAAAAATGTATTAGCTCAGTGTAGTAAATGATAAAAATATGACAACTTAAATTGTGTGTTTTTTAACCGCATTTAAGTGCGCTGTCACCGGCATAAAAAGCAGTACCTGATTGAGATAAAGTAAGCGCTTTATTATTTTCAGTGCCACCATTGGGGCAAAAAACAAAGTCACCTGGGTTTGTGGTAATTCGTCCACTGGTATTAAAACGCAAACGACGCTCATTTCCTGTAAAGGTTAACTTGTCGTTATCTGATATTTCTTCCATGACTCTAAGCAGTGTATCGGAAGCGCCGTTATAGTGCCCATCGTTATCTACATCGATAAATACAACTATAATTTTATTCTCGTCCCACTTTTTGTTGCAGTTGAAAGTGTCTCTGCTGTTTTTAATTTTACCTTGGCCAGTAGGGCACAAAACAACAATTTCATCTGTACTTGCAGCTTGTGAGCGAGCAAAGCTAATATTGCGCTTTAGTTCAAGCAAGAAGTTCTCAGCGCGGTTTTCTTCAAGCATATCGCTACTGTCCCAAAGAGCTATTGAGGCGATAATACCGACTATGGCTACTGCCACCATGAGCTCTAATAAAGTTAAACCGGTTTGGAATTTTTTCATATTATTTATACCTACTACATTTGTTATTATTATAGCTAGTTGAGAAAGATTTATAATTCAGACTTATAAGTAATTATACCACGCTTGGTTGTTTTATCATCGAATTCAATTGCTTTGTTTGCTATGAACTCCATGATTGTCTAAAATCGAGGCAACTAAAGCTTTAATAAGTAGTGAGCATGAAAAAAATAGAAGCAATCATCAAACCGTTTAAGTTAGACGACGTACGCGAAGCCCTATCAGATGTAGGTATCACGGGTATGACTGTAAGTGAAGTAAAAGGTTTTGGTCGTCAAAAAGGTCACACAGAACTTTACCGTGGCGCTGAGTACATGGTGGATTTTTTACCTAAGGTAAAACTTGATATTGTGCTAACCGATGAAGATGTTGAACGCGCTATAGAAGTAATAGTAAAAACAGCGCAAACAGGCAAAATTGGTGATGGTAAAATATTTGTCACAGATGTTGAGCGTGTGGTACGTATACGCACCGCAGAAGAAGACGAAGAAGCAATTTAATTATAGTAATAAGCGCATAAATAAAAAGGCTGCAAATAATGTTATTTGCAGCCTTTTTTTGTAAATACTATTTAATACTAATCAGCAATAATAATTAAGTATTTTAAGGGGCTAAGCCTCACGCTAAGTGCGTTAAAACGCTTGTTAAGAACACCTAAATAGCAATTTTTTACTTACTAAACAATGTTTTTACCCCAAAGAAAATTACTTAATTAAATGAATTAGTATCAATAATATTACTGTTTTTCAGCATGTTCTTCACGCGCTTCTTCAATTTCTTCGGCAATTTCTTGCGCTTTTTGCTTTGTTTTTTCGGTTAATTCACCCGCTGCTTCTTTGCTTTTTATCCATGCATCAACGGCAATCTCTTTGCCATCGTCGTACATGTCTAAGCCCATTGCTTTACTTTGTTCAAGCAGCTCATTTAATGACTCATCATTTTTAAGCTCTGTGGCTTTATCTTTTACATCGTTCCATGTATCACCAAGCTGCTCTTGCATTTGCGCGCTTTTATCTTTTGCATCTTCTTGTACTTCCTGAGCATCTTCACAGCCCGTTAGTGTAATTAAAGTGCCTAATAAAGCTAAACCTGCTAATTTGTTCATGTGCTATCTCTCCTTAGAGACAAATAATTAATTCCACTTAATAATAGAACAGCGAAGATGAACACACCTGTAACAACACGCTTAAATTTCAAATTAATGAATGAACACGATTGGCCGCTGCTGCATGAACTAGATCAAGACCCCGCGGTAATGAAATACATAAACCGAGGAACGCCTTCGACATTAAAACAAATTAAAGAAATAGGGATCCCCAGAATGCTCGCCTATAAAAATGCAAACAAAGGCTGGGGGCTGTGGAAAATCACCCTTAAAAAAGAGGACTTTTTTATAGGGTGGGTGCTGATTAGGCCTATGCACTTTTTTACTCAAACTCCCGATTTTACAAATATTGAAATAGGGTGGCGCTTTAAGCAATCTAGTTGGGGTCAGGGTTATGCAACGGAAGCGGCTANTTAAAAATGCAGCCAGAGATAAAAACACTATCAGCAATGGCACTGGCCGATAATAAAGCCTCAATTAGCGTCATGCAAAAGCTGGGGTTTACCTGGGTCAAAAACTATATACACACTGATGAACAAGGCGATTTGGATGCCGTTTTATACGCAAAGGCGTTATAGCATACAAAATATTACTTGTATAAACATTGACCTAACATTCTATGGTATGCATAAATGAGCCAAGCGAGATTCAAATAATAAAGTAAGGATGTTTTATGGGGTTATTTTTTCGACCAAGCCGGCTCATTGTAAAGAGTGTGTTGATTGCACAATTTTGTATATTTAGCGTGCAGGCAGAGCAAGTTACTAAAAGCGCTGTCGCAATGCCTGACTCGTTTAGTGCAGATACAGCACAAGCTATTTTAGAGCAAGGTGGAAATGCCGTTGATGCGGCTATTGCTGCGCAATTTGTATTAGCGGTAACGCTTCCCGAAGCCGGAAATATTGGCGGGGGAGGCTTTATGCTTATTCAAAAAGAGGGAAAAGGCGACTTTATAGACTATCGCGAAACGGCTCCCCAAGCAGCGCACAGAGATATGTATTTAGATGCCAAGGGCGATGTAATTAAAAACAAGTCAATTTATGGTATTCACGCAAGTGGTGTACCAGGGAGCGTCGCCGGTATGTGGCTGGCGCATCAAAAACACGGCACCTTAAAATGGCAAACATTAGTACAGCCTGCGGTTACCTTAGCAGAGCAAGGCTTTAAAGCGCCGCCCAAATTGGCTCAAGGGGTCGCACAATACATTGCTCATTTAGACAAACAAAATATAAATGTAAATTTTAAACACTATTTTGCAGATATAAAAGCAAATCAGATTTTTAAACAGCCTGAGCTAGCCGCTACTTTAAAACGCATAAGAGATAACGGTCAAGACGGGTTTTATAAAGGCGAAACAGCCCGCATTATTGCCAACTTTATGCACCAGCACGGCGGCATTATTAACGAAACTGATTTGGCTAATTACACGGCTGTGTCGCGCACGCCGATTAAAGCTAACTGGAACGGTTATGAAGTATTAACCTCTCCACCGCCTAGCTCTGGCGGAATAGCTATTTTGCAGTGGCTAAAAATGTTTGAGCTTAAAAAAAGCGAAATGGGGCTGGTACATAACTCTACTCAATACGTACATTTACTTGCTGAAATAGGTAAACGTGTGTTTGCCGATAGAGCAGAGTATTTGGGCGATCCGGACTTTTTTGATGTACCAGTGACTGAGCTTACTCATATTGATTACCTAAAAGCGCGCAGTAAAGATATTTCTTTAACAGCTATTTCAACGACCGAAAACATAAAACCAGGCCTCAAAGAAAGTGAGCAAACCACGCATTTTTCTATTATTGATAAAATGGGTAATGCAGTGGCTAATACCACAACGATTAATTTAAGCTTTGGTAGTGGCGTTGTGGTTGAAGGGGCAGGCTTTATATTAAATGACGAAATGGACGACTTTAGCGCTAAACCTGGGGTAATGAACGCCTTTGGTGCGCTCGGCGGTAAAGCCAATGAAATTCAGCCACAAAAGCGTATGCTTAGCTCAATGTCGCCAACCATACTGCTCAAAAACAACAGCGTTAAAATGGTCACAGGCTCGCCTGGGGGCACAACAATTATTAGCTCGGTGTATCAATCTATTTTAAATGCGGTTGAATTTAACATGGGCGCCAACGATATTGTTAATAGCACGCGGTTTCATCATCAGTTATGGCCTAAAAACGTGATCAGAACACATGCAGGGCTCAGTGAAAACACACAAGCTGAACTTATAAAAATGGGCTACACACTGGATGAGCGCCGCTTTGGTGATTTGCAGGTTATTGTAAATAAAGACGGTGAGTTACAAGCAGCTTCTCAGGCTACAGGCCGGGGTGAGTCTCGGGTATTTTAACATTTTTAACTAACCCCTTTAAGCTAAAGGGGTTAGTTTTGTTATTAACCAATAGCGGGTACTAATCCCAACATTTGCATAAATTGAGCGACAATAATTACAATGCCGCACAGCCCTGCAACCGCTAATCCCATATTACCACTTCGCACTTGGTATCCCGTTTGAGGGCCCGATTTACGCTGCCTATACACCATAGAAACCGGTAAAAATATTGCTAATACCACAAGGGCGATGGCTGCATAGCCTAGCGCCATTATAAATCCCTGAGGGTAAAATAACGCAAATCCTAAAGGGGGAATAAAAGTAATTAGTGCGGTTTTTATTCTTTCTGATTTGGTGTCGCCTTTATTAAATGCATCAGCAAAAAAATCAAATAACCCTAAGCTAACACCTAAAAAAGAGGTGGCCAATGCTAAGTCGGCAAACAGTGTAACAGCGCTTGTTACCTGCGGATTATGCGAAATACTTGCCACACTCTCTACAAAGCCTGTTAAGCCATTACTATTGAGTAAATCACTTTGCTGCATAATCCCTTGGCTAAGCAGTTGCCAAAAAATATAAATCACTAAAGGTAAAGCAGCCCCTGCAATCATTACCTTACGCAATACTTTTGTTTCTAGCCCCACATACTTAACAATTGACGGAATAGAGCCATGAAAACCAAATGAGGTAAAAATAACGGGTAAGGCAGATAAAATCAGCCCTTGCTCAACGGGCATTTCAAGTAAGTGCTTACCTTGTACATAGGGTGTAAGCATATAAAATAAGCTGCCTAGTACTAAAATTTTAATCGTAAATAACACGCGGTTAAGTTTATCTACTTTACTGGTGCCTAAAGTAACCACGCTACCTATTACAATGGCTAAAACAATAGAGGCAATTTGGGGCGCTATGTTTATGCTCAAATCACTACTAATACGCGACTGCAACTGCGCGCCACCCCCGGCTATATAGGCTGCGCACAGGGCGTAAAACAAAAATATCATCGAAAAGTTAGCTACGTACTGGCCGCGCTTGCCTAACCAGCGCTTTGCTAAGGTGTTTAACGTTGCATCTCTAGGGGCGTATTGGTGGAGCTCTAGCATTAATAAAGCGGTGTAGGTCATCAATAACCAGCTGGCTATTATCAGTGCAAGCGCGGTATTAAACCCAAGTCCTGCAGAGGCAATTGGTAAAGCCAGCATTCCTGCGCCTATGGTGGTGCCTGCAACAATTAACATGCTGCCTATTGTTTTATTTTTAAGCACTTAACTATCCTAAAATGTGTGAGAGGCACTCAAGATATAACTAGTTACTTAAAACATAAATAGTTTTGTAATAAATGCCGGTAAATAATAATGTAACTATGAATTTACAGCTGTATTTAGACGTTTATATATGTACTGCGTATTACTTTCGCGCGTATAATTTACTTTAATAGGGTTTCTACCTCCTCAGTGCAAAGGAATGGCGTGTGCCAGTTAAATTATCTTATTTACTACTTGTCATTATTTGGTGTACTACGCCATTAGGTATTGTATGGAGCAGTGAAACTGTAGCACCAACGCTCGCCGTTTTAATGCGCATGATTATAGGCTTATTTGTTGCTGGGTTAATTGTTGCTATAGCCAATATTCGTGTACCTTGGAGCAAAAACGCGTGCACGTTATATGCGTACTCCAGTTTGGGTATTTTTGGTGGTATGTCATTAAGTTACATGGCAGCTACCACAGTACCTTCAGGTATTATTTCATTAGTGTTTGGCCTTGCGCCTATTCTCTCTGGCTTTTTAGCACAAAGGTTACTTAATGAGCCTAAATTTAGCCCTATTAAATTAATAGCGCTGAGCTGTGCATTAATAGGCCTTTATTTTGTAAGTTATAACCAGCTACAAACCTCACAAACTCAGGGCATAGGGCTGATGTATGTGTTATTGGCGGTTACTTTATTTAGCCTCAGTGGGGTGATGATCAAACGTGTAAAAATTGCTATTCATCCTATGGCAACCACTTTTGGAGCGCTGGTTTTTGTTACTCCTTTATTTGGACTGTTGTGGTGGCTGGTAGATGGGCAAATAAGTATGGATTATTGGGGTGCTCGCTCGTTATGGAGTATTGCGTATTTAGGTATTTTTGGCTCGATTGTAGGGGCTTTAGCGTATTTTCATGTATTACAAAAGTTAAACGCCAGTACTGTAGCCTTAAGTAGTTTAATTACACCAAGTTTTGCATTAGCGCTAGGCGCATTACTTAATAACGAGCCTTTAAGTCAGGAGCTCATTATAGGAGCCATAATTATATTTTTGAGCCTAACGTTTTTTCAGTTTGGCGATAAGCTCATAAAGCGGCGCAGCGGTAGCTAGCAGTTTAGGGCGGTTACATTTTTGCTATTTGAATAATTAAACGACGGTTTTTATTTCGCCCTAAAATATTTTCGTTAGTATCAACAAAACGTTTTTCACCTAGGCCTGTGGTTTGTACTTTGCCCTCATCAACACCTAAGCTGACCATATAATCTTTTATAGCTTTAGCACGCTTACGCGATAAATCTAAGTTATTCCAACGGCCACCGTAGCTATCGGTATACGAATCAATACTTATAGACTCAATACTGGTATCATTTTTTAAATACTCAGCAATTTTATCTAAGCGCTTTTGCGACTCTTTAGTGAGCTTACTGCTATTTGATTGGTAGTTCATTACAGTAAATGAAATATCTTCAAAGCTGTATGGTAAAAGTTCATCGCGGCACTGCAAAAACGCCCAATAGGCTTGCTTAAAATTAACGCTTGAAATACCAACGGCAATTTTGTCGGCACTATTTTGCCAGTCTTGGTAGTAAAAGGTAGGATGAAACCCTTTTTCAAGTTCAGTTAGCATTTCCCATGCGGTTTTATTACCAAGCTCACCATCAAACTTTTTAAGTAACTTCATCGTGGTTATATCACGCGCGGGCAGGCCTGAACGCCATGCTGGTGGCACCGCCTTTAAACCGGCTATATCGTAATTGTCGGGGCGCACAACCATATCTAGATTAAAAGTTAGGTTTTTGTTTTTACTGGCCGATGCCTTAAATATGGCCTCACCGTAGTAGGGCACTTCGTGGTTTAATTGACACTGTAAGCGCGTTGTTTTTATAACTTCCCAATTGGAGTTATCTTGATTTGCGCTGTATTGGCGCATAGCCGCTTGCGATGAATAACTCATCAAGGCGGTGCCAAGGCTTACGCTAATAAAAAACAACTTACACTTCATAAAACGCTCCGGTTAATCTACTAAGCCAATATTTTGGCGTACGGCTAAAGTAGGGCTCTATACCAACTTAATTAAAAACATAATCTTCGTATCGTATTAAATAGCCTGCTCACTGCGTTAAACTTACTGATGTAAAACAAAGCTATAAATAATTTTCGCCTTGTTATTGCGCTATTTTCTAGGCGCCATACTGGTATCCGTAATTTAATGCGATGGGGATTAATAACAGCCAATACAATTAGCAGTTATTTAAAAGCAAATAGCATGCCTACAATATATTAATTAAATAATTTATAAAGCCCTAGCCGAGTAGCCCCCAATTTTGACATAATAGTGAGCTTATCCTCATAAACCAAGAAGACTATGGCAAATACTGAGCAAACACTTTTCGCACAACGCTTTCGCGGCTTTTTTCCTGTTGTTATTGATGTAGAAACCGCCGGCTTTAATAAAGAAACCGACGCCTTACTTGAAATTGCCGTATCAATTTTAAAAATGGATGACGAAGGGTTACTCAGCATAGATCATACCGTTCATTTTCATGTAGAGCCTTTTGAAGGCGCTAATATTGAACAAGCCGCAATTGAATTTAACGGCATAGACCCGTTTAGCCCGTTGCGCGGCGCTGTACCAGAAGACGAAGCAATTAAAGAAATTTGTAAAGCAGTACGTAAAGCGCAAAAAGCTGCTGGGTGTCAACGCTCAGTTGTAGTGGCACATAATGCCGCTTTTGATCATGGCTTTTTAAATGCAGCCATTGAGCGTAACAATATTAAGCGTACGCCATTTCATCCATTTGTGAGTTTCGATACAACCTCGCTTGCAGGGTTAGCTTTAGGCCAAACGGTACTAGCTAAAGCATGTAGAGCCGCGGGGATTGAGTTTGATAACAGCCAAGCACACTCGGCACTTTACGATACAGAACGCACAGCAGAACTATATTGTTTAATAGTAAACCGTTGGCAAGAGCTAGGGGGCTGGCCATTAGCGCCACTACCTGAAAGTGACGCCCAAGAAACTGAAAACACCGAAGAGGATACTAAAACGACTGAGTGATTTTTCCCTCAGAAAGTTTTACTAAGTGGGGTGGGTAAATACGCGAAAACTGTTTTGTGTCTTTTGCTATTTTAAGCTCCACACCTGGGTGCATTATTTCGTTAATTTTAAGTCGGCTAGTTGCCAATAGCTGAGAAATTTTTTGCTTCACCAATCTTTTTTGACGTTGTACGTGCATAGCGCGAGTTTTTATATGCTGCTCATTAGCGGCAATTTTATCTAGTAGCTGTTGGCGTTGAGCAGCAACTGGAATTTTTATCGCTTTTTCTTTAGCTTGTTTAAGTGCAGATGTTTTACTTGCTAATACTTTTTCAAAATCAATTATTTGAGACTGCTTTGAGCGCAGTTCATGCCAGTTTTGAGCTAAAAACACACGGGTCTTAGTCCCTGCCGGCGCACCTAGCTCACCTGTTTCTATACGCATAGCATCAAGAATATTCCCCCCAATTATTTTGCCGCGAGGGTTACCTGCTTTACCCACACGTATTAAGCGCCTTGCACTTAAATTACAATGCAATGCTTGGCGTTCTATAAATAAATCTTGCGCACTTTTAATATTACAGTACTGGGCATAGCCAATAGAAATAGTACGCTGGGCAGAAATTTCGCAAGTAAATGCTTCTTCATTTTCACGCTTACGACCAATAGCGCCGAGCATAATAGTTACCGCGCTTTGGCTTTCAATCGTGCCTGATTCTACAAACCCTAATACAGTAATATCGCCATTGGCTTTAACCCGCATACCATCTTTTACATCACCAGATATAATTACACTGCCATCAAAATCAACGTGGCCTGTACTTACATCTACATTATGAAAACACAAAACATCGTCAACCCGCATGCCTCTAGGTAAGGCCACAGGCACACCTTTACAATCGGCAATGAGCATGTTTTGGTTATTAGGATCTATTTTTGTGCCTTCAAAGGGCTGTAATTGGTGTTCTTTACCAGGCGTTGCCTTGATCATATCGCCAAAAACCGTATAGCCATCTTCACCTGGAGTAGCTGCTACTCGCTGCATTAAAGGGGTGCCGGGCTTTACCGTAATAATCGCGCCAAGGTCTTTCATATCGACCTTGCCACCTTCTTTTGCTTGGGGGCTAAGTACGCGGTCTTGCGCAGTAGAGCAAAGGCGAACAAACCTCGCATCACTGCCTTCTTTAGGGTTTCGGCCATGAGCCACAATAGCGCTGTATGATGTACCTGCAGGGTGAGAAAACTGCTGACCTAAAAACGTATCAAGTGCACGAGGACTAATGCCTTTTTTTACACCGGCTTTAACTAAAGCTGCTTGAGCTGCCTCCATAGAGAGTAATGCGCCGCCTTTGGCCGTGGTAAGCGTTGCCTCTGCAACCATGTTTTTTTCATCAACGTTAATAACAATGCTCGCGTCCGTGGCTTTGGCAATTACTAATGATTCTTGCTGATAATTTTTACTCGGTGAAAATAACTTACCAATATTGCTAGAGAGTACTTCAAACTCGCAATAATCCGACTGTTCAAGTAGCTCAATAAGTTGAGCACTCGTCACCGGAAATCCATTATCAATAGGGTGTGCAGATAACGCCAGCTCGCCCGTTTGTTCATTAAATAAAAAAACCGACATTTATAAATTCCCTACGTAATATGCCTGTTATTATGATTATTACTTTTACTACTAAAGCCTTATAGCTAGTGTAAAATTTAACTCCTTATTTGAGCACAACTTGACCGACATGTTAAGTAAATGTTCAGTATTTGTTTGCTTTTTTACAAACTTGTGCTTGTTTACTGTTCAGTTGATTCAGTTAGCTAAAATAAAAGTGTCACACCCCTTGAGTATCAGTCGTTTACTCAGTTATACTGCCCCCACTGAAAGAAATTCATATTTCAGGGGCTGATTAGGATTCGACGGAATTCAAGAAGCCTGAGGTGCATGTCGAGGTGCGGTTTGCCTCGTAAAAAAGCCGCAATTTAAAGTAATCGCAAACGACGATAACTACTCTCTAGCAGCTTAGGCTGGCTAGCGCTCCTTCCATGTATTCTTGTGGACTGGATTTTGGAGTGTCACCCTAACACCTGATCGCGACGGAAACCCTGGCCGGGGTTGAAGCGTTAAAACTAAGCGGCCTCGCCTTTATCTACCGTGTTTGTCCGGGATTTAAAGGTTAATTAAATGACAATACTAAACATGTAGTACCGACGGTCGAGGCTTTTCGGACGGGGGTTCAAATCCCCCCAGCTCCACCACTTCAAGGTTTCCTAGAGTATCAGGAAGCATCAAAAACCCTTTAAAATTAACGTTTTAAAGGGTTTTTTAATGTCTGTGAATATCATTCAATATCGTAACATCTCACTTTTATAGTAACATTATATGTAACACTCCAATCAATGTTACTAAACTGGTGTTACATCATGGCTAAAATAGTTAAACCACTGACAAATACAGAGATTTTACAGGCTAAACCTAAAGAAAAGGAATATAACTTATCTGATGGTGAAGGGCTGATGTTACGTGTAAAGCCTAACGGCTCTAAAATTTGGTTATTCAACTACACCCATCCTTACACCAAGAAAAGGAAGAATATTAGCTTTGGTGTTTACCCTGATGTCTCTTTAGCTAAGGCAAGAGCGAAACGGTTAAGCGCCCGAGAGCAATTAGCCGATAATAGCGACCCTAAAGAAGTTAGGGAGCAAGAGCAACTAGCAGTAGAACAAGCGCATTCAAATACTTTTTATAAAGTTTGTTGTGACTGGCATTTAGTGAAGAAAACAAAAGTATCACCAGATTACGCCATTGATATATGGCGTTCTTTAATGCTTCATATATTCCCCAAACTTGGCGAGCGGCCTATAAGCAAAGTGACGGCCACCAGCGTAATAGAAGTTTTAAATCCGATAGCTGCAAAAGGTAACTTGGAAACTGTTAGGCGTTTATGCCAACGAGTTAACGAGGTTATGAGCTTTGCAGTTAACACTGGTCTTATATACAGCAATCCGCTATCTGGTATTAGTGATGCTTTTGAAGCGCCAAAAGCTAAATTGATGGCAACAATAAAGCCCGATGAATTGCCCCAACTAATGAAAAGCCTTAACACTACTAGCATTAAGCTAGTTACAAGGTGTTTAATTGAATGGCAACTTCACACTATGGTCAGACCTACAGAGGCGGCTGGGGCGCGTTGGGCTGAACTTGATTTAAAAAATCGTGTTTGGATAGTTCCTGCGGAACGTATGAAGATGAAACGAGAGCATACAGTTCCTTTATCTGATCAAGCTTTGCAGATACTTGAAACCTTACACCCTATAAGCGGCCATAGAGAATATTTATTCCCCGCTGATAGAGACCCCCGCAAACATGCCAATAGTCAAAGCGCAAATATGGCATTAAAGCGCATGGGGTACGGTGGAAAATTGGTTTCACATGGTTTGAGGGCATTAGCTAGTACAGTATTAAATGAACAAGCATTTGACGCTGATGTTATTGAAGCGGCGCTTGCTCATGTCGATAAAAACGAAGTGCGTAGAGCTTACAATAGGGCTGATTATTTGGAACGTAGACGGCATTTGATGCAATGGTGGTCTAGTCATATAGAAGATGCAGCAATCAACAGTATTACTTTAGCTGGTGGCGTTAAAGGGCTTAGGCTTGTAAATGGTTAATATGGAGTATAAGTGATGAACATTAATTTAGATAAAGAAAAAGTATGTGAAGTTATGACGAAGCATAAGGAGGCTAAAGGGGTTCTTTATTGTCTTGAGTTATTAGGGCAGAAGTTTGAACAAGGGGCTTTAAATAGTGCCTATAACTCAGTTTCTCAAGCTTTAAGATATTTAAGTGATAGTAATGATTTAATTGAGCACTTCACTGAGAATGAACCACAAATAATACCCTTAGCGTCATTAACAAAAAGCTATAAAAACGCAGTTTTAGCAAGTGCTGGAGTTGAATGTTGTGTAATGGAAATTGGATATGACGAATCTAAATCTTGCGAGCTAAAAATTAATTACACGGATGCGTTATGTGCTGCACACTCAATGTTATTTGACTTAGTTGAGTTGTACGAAAGCATGATAGAGAACCCACCAGCAGCACAAGCAGCTTAACCGAGTTGGCAAAGCCTAGGATAGCTCCCGAAAAGGGCGCACACCCAAGCGCCTCTGGCTTTGTTCTTAATTATTGGGTATCGCGGGGGCGATATGGAAAATACTTGGGGTGAAAACTCAGGGCAATGGGTTAACTCTTTTAGTTTTCAAGAATCTGATATAAATACTTTAAAGTCATACTTAAAAGGGTTTTTCCGCAATACTATTGATGAGGAGCATTTTATTTGCTCTTTAGAAACAACCATTACTAAATATTTATTGATAAAAGCTGATCATGACCTTTTAGATAAGCGTAAAGAAACGATTAGTAAATTGAATAAAATAATAAATGGCTTAACTAAGTCTATAAATGCACTACAGTCGCTAGACTCCCATGCACAAGCTATTTATTCTCAGCATTGTTATTTTTCTGAATTTGATTTATCTGGTAGCAAGAATATAAACAGACTAACGAACAATCCTGCTGATGAATTATCAATAATGCTTGAAGCAGCACAGCAACAGCTAAATGATATTCATAAAGACAAATACACAAGAGATAACGCACTATCATTTTTAGTCGAGCATATAATAAAACACTGGCTTAAATACTCGGTTACTACACTGACGATAGACACTCGTAATATGCCTTGGCGAGATGTTACGCGAGGAAAGCGAACCCCAGAAATAGCCTTATGGCAAGTCGTGAAGTTAGCTCTACTCATTATAGGCACTCCCTTACAAGATCCCTCGAATCATATTAAAGATGCTTTAGAGCATTTACAAAGCTTAGATACCAACGGGGGATAAAGTTAAAATTAATTTGCGAATAAACCCCATTCCTAAGAAAGCAATAATGTACAGAATATCGTGTTATACCCGTTAGACACTAGGAAATAGCACGATGTACACAGAGAAAACAGAATTAAAAATTATACGTAAGCCAGAGGTATTAGCTTTATTTGGTTTGTCGAATGCATCCCTTTATCGTCAAATAACTGCAAATATATTCCCCCCTGCGTTCAGTCTTGGCTGTAGAGCTACGGGCTGGTATGAGCACGAAGTTAAACAGGTTATCGCCGCTCGTGGTGCTGGCAAAACTGACGAGGAAGTAAAAACCTTAGTTAGTGAGCTGGTGGCCGCTCGTAAGTCTGCGGTATAGGTGGCGCTATGAATCATATTCAATTAACTCCACCAGCAAAGAAACCGCCAATAAAAGCATTATTGCTTCATCATTTTTATCAAGGTGGAACGCTTAATAGGTTTGAAGCAATAGAACAGTTTAATTATAAATCCTTAGCTGAGGCTATCTCAAAATTTAGAGCTATTCACTTTCTTGAGTTCTCAAGGCAAAGTGAATTTTCTCGTTGTCAAAATAATATGACGACTATCTGCCCCCGTTACTGGCTGACAAACAATACAGAAAACTTAGAGGCCGCTTATCACGTACTGGTGCATGAATTTGGTTATACCCCAAGTTTTAAACCAGCAGCTTAATACAAATATTAGTTAGGAGCTTTGTTCTGTATGAGCGGCCATAATAAACCAAATATAAATTTCAAGCAGATAAATGATACAGCCCTAGCCAGCTCTGAACATGTAATTGTCAATTGGGTTCCCGATGGTGTTAGAAAGGGAGGCGAATGGGTAGCCTTGAACCCTACGCGGAACGATGGGGCTAAAGGCTCATTCTCAATAAATATAAATACAGGTGTTTGGAAAGACTTTGCTACTAATGACGGTGGGGCTGACTTGATTAGCCTTGTTGCATATGTTGAGAAGTGTAGCCAAGGGGATGCAGCTAAAAGCCTAAGCAAGTTTTTAGGGATAGCTGATAACACTATAAACACAAGTGCGCCAATACAAAGGCAATCTAAACCAGCAAATACTGCTAATGAATTTAAGCCGAACTTTAACCCACCAGCAAGCGCACAAAGTAAGTGCCCGTTAGAGCATCCTAAAAACGGTAAGCCGTCGAAGTATTGGGATTATCTTTCTACTGATAGCGTATTAGTAATGCGTGTTATGCGGTTTGATTCTAATAAAGCTGGTCACAGAAAAAAAGATTATAGGCCACTAGCATTTGGTTCTATTGGCAGCAGTTCGCAGCGTTGGTACTGGCGTCAATTACTAGACAATAGACCACTGTATAGACTTAACAGCCTTAAGACTATTAATGAGGTTGTTATTTGTGAGGGAGAAAAGGCCGCAGATGCAGCCGTGGCATTATTCCCCAATAGCTTTGTTACATGTTGGGCTGGTGGCTCTAAAGCGATCACTAAAACAAATTTTACCCCCTTAAAAGATAAAGCCATTACTTTTTGGCCTGATAACGATGATGCAGGTCAGACAGCTATTAATGGTTTGAAAGCCGAGTTAGATAAGGCCGGTGTTAAATCGTTTAATGTAATTGGGATGGGTTTATTTAAAGACTATAAGCCAGCTTATAACGGCACTTTAGAAAGTGGTGGTAAGTGGCCTGATAAAGCCGATGCATTTGACGCTATTGGGCTAGGTTGGACTCAAGAGCATATTAAAACCGCCTTGGATAAAGGTTTATTACTTACCAGTGAATTACCTGAAAGCAAAGCGGGCGATGATTCTGTTCCCTTTGGTTATAACATGGATGACCGTGGTATCTGGTACACAGATGATAAAAGTAATAGTAAACGTTTATGCAGCCCAATAGAGTTAATTGCTAGGTCTCGGAGTGGGCTAGGTGATGGGCGTAACTGGGGCATTTTACTGCGTTTTAAAGATTTTGACGGACAGGAAAAGCTTTGGAACATACCAATGCAAGCTTTTGCTACCGATGGCGGCTCAGAAGTTATTAGGGGGCTATTAGAGCGAGGTTTGGATATTAGTTCCCACAGAGATGCAAAAAGAAAGATATTAGAATACTTGCAAGAATATGAAACAAGTAGGCGTATGTCGTTAGTTTATAAAATGGGGTGGCATAATAAGTCATTTGTATTACCTGATAGCGTAATAGGCTCTGATTCTAATGTTATGTATTACAGCGAGCGCCCAGCAATGTGTAAATTGGGTATCAATGGCACATTAGAGCTATGGAAAAGTAATATAAGTAAATATTGCTCTGGTAACCCCTTAGCTTTATTCGCGGTTAGTGCGGCTTTGTCTGCGCCACTGGTTGAGCTTATGGGTTATGAGTCAATGGGTTTTCATTTTTTTGGGGATAGTTCGTGGGGTAAATCTACTTTGTTAAATGTTGCGTGCTCAGTTTTTGGCAACCCTGAAAAATATAAATGTACTTTTAGAGCTACAGATAACGCATTAGAAAGCCTTGCATCATCTCATTCAGATATGTTGCTGGCACTTGATGAAATTAACCAAGTCGACTCAAGGATCATCGGCGATATTATCTATATGTTAGGTAATGGCCAAGGTAAACACAGAGCAAATGAACGTGGCCAAGCAGGAGACTCACAACATAGATGGAAATTGACTTATTTAACTAATGGCGAAAAAACATTAGAACAATACTTGTTAGAAGGGGGGAAAAAAGTCACTGGCGGTATGGAAATGCGCTTTATCGGAATAAAGGCCACTTTTAACGATAGTGAAGCAGATAAGAAAAACAAAGGGATATTTAATGATTGCCATGAGTTCGCTGGTGGTGCTGACTTATCGAATCACTTAAACCGCAACATGAAAAACAACCACGGAACAGCATTTCCTGAATTTATAAAAATGTTGGTTCAACAAGATTTTAAAGAGTTGGTGGCTTGGCTCGTTAAAGAGGTTGATAAGTTTGTTTCATCTAATTTAACCGCTGAGGCTGGTGGTCAAGTTCAACGCGCCGCCGCAAAGTTTGCCTTGGTGGGG
>NZ_AUTO01000314.1:0-589 GCF_000498055.1 Pseudoalteromonas sp. TB51 | reverse complement strand
TTATATCAGGCGGCGGCTCGTCGCTTATGTGTCTGCCGGTAGAAGATGTACCGTTTGAGCAAAAGCAGGCGCTTAATCAGTTTTTACTTAAAAGCGGTGCAAGCGTTGATGAAATTAACGTTGTGCGCAAACAGCTCTCGCTTGTTAAAGGCGGTAAGTTAGCACAAGCGGCTAAATCGGATTATGTCACGCTGATTATTTCGGATGTAGTAGGGGATAAGCCAAGTGACATTGCATCAGGCCCCACAATTAGCGATAACAGCACTAAAGCCGATGCGCTGGCTATTTTACAAAAGTACAGCTGGCCGGTTATTAACGAAATTGAAGCGCATTTATTAAAGCCTGAGCAGCCACGCGCGGCAGATACTCAAGGCAAACACTTTATTGTGGCTAATGCCCAGCACGCGATTGACAGTGCTATTGATGTAGCACAGCACCAAGGTTGGGATACGCAAGTACTTGGGTACGACATTCAAGGTGAGGCAAAAGAGGTTGCCCGCGCACATGCTAAAATTGCCCTTGAGCAAAAAGCGCAAGGTAAGCGCGTTATGTTGTTCTCTGGCGGTGAGCTTACAGTAACGGTAGCCGA
>NZ_AUTO01000313.1:0-1002 GCF_000498055.1 Pseudoalteromonas sp. TB51 | reverse complement strand
CGATGTTTATGGTGATGGCGGCCCTAATCAAGAATACTTAATGGCATTGGCAGAGGCACTTAACGCCGAGGCGGGCATTTATGCCATAGCCTGTGATACCGATGGTGTAGATGGCAGTAAAGATGTTGCCGGTGCGTATATAAATAGCAGCACGATTGCGCGCGCACTTGATGCTGGCGAAAACTTACACGCTCAGTTAGAAGGCCATAATAGCCATCAGTTTTTTAAAGCCATTGATGATTTAATTATTACTGGGCCAACCAATACTAACGTTAACGATTTTAGAGTGATAGTGATTGAGTAGGCGCGCTCGCCTACTTGTTCTTTAAAGTGGTTTAACGTAACCTTGTGCTCCAATTTTATTAGGGTTAATAGCTATGTTTTCGCTAAATAACAGTAACTTATTACGCTCAGGATTTGAGCTTGGAAAAGGCGATAAACTTTTTCAAGACATTGAACGTGATATTATTAAGGTGGTGTTTTGGGAGCAGTGTGTAACACAAAGTCATATTGTGAGCGCCACCCGAATTCCGCAGCAAACTGTCTCGCGTTTACTTAAATCGTTAACTCAGCATGGCGTAATAATGCAAACCGATACGCTTATCCCTAATAAAAAGGGTAAGCCTGGGTTTGGTATTGCGCTTAACCCCGAATATGGCTTTACCTTTGGTTTAGCTATTTTGCTTGATGCTATTTCTGTAGCGGTCATGGATTTTACTGGCAAAGTTATTTACACCCATATGCAGCTTATGTCAGACATGAGTATTAATAACGTGCTTAAAAGTGCGCAAAAGCTGGTGGACGATATAAGCGCAGAGCATAATATTGCGAGCGAAAAAGTGCTGGGTATGGGCGTGGGTATATCGGGCTTTTTTAGTTCTATGGACGGTAAAATGAATACCCACCATATGCTAGAGGAGTGGTCGCAGGTTGATATTATCGATATTGTCTCTAAGCATTTTCAACTCCCTACGTGGGTGGTGAATGACGCCACAGGCGCCG
>NZ_AUTO01000312.1:0-4611 GCF_000498055.1 Pseudoalteromonas sp. TB51 | reverse complement strand
CGCTGGCGAAGGGGTTGCAGGTATAGGCCGCGAGTATAAAAACTTTGTGTATATGTTTGTCTCGGCGGCATTTGGTGGCGGAATCGTAAATAACGGCGATGTACTGCGTGGTACTTACGGTAATGCTGGCGAGCTTGGCGATATGTTACCGCCAAAGTTATACGCTCATCCCAATTTAGAGTTACTAAAGCGTATTTTGAAAAAAAATGGTGTAGCGGTTGATTCAATTTACGACCTGCACGATAACTTTGACCCCGAATGGCCAGGCGTTGAAGAGTGGCTATTTAAAGTTCAAGATTCGTTTGATTTAGTAGCAACCTGTTGTTCGGCGCTATTAGATGCAGAAGCCATTATTATNTTGGCGGCCATATACCTAAAGAGCTGGCCGAAAAAGTAATAGCGCGTACTGAGGTTTACGCACAATTTAGACGCGGTGCTAAACGCCCAATGCCCAAGCTGGTGGTCTCAAACATTAATAATTTTCCGGTCTCCATTGGTGCAGCCACTTTGCCATTTAGAGAGCTGTGTTTGTAGCTTAATAATAGAAACGTTAAAACAAAAAGCCGATATTGATTTATACAATATCGGCTTTTTTAGTATTTAAACCTATTCCTTAACTAAGTGTTATTGCGAATGGGTTTTACTCTTCAACGAACGGTTCACCTTCTGTCATCCACTTAGCGGCTGGCTTGCCTTTTAAGTAATGGTCAAAGTACTGCATCATACGCACTGAAAAATCGACCTGATTAGGAAACTTTTTCAAATGATGTGGTTCACCTTCGTATTGTAAAAAAGTGGCGTCTTTACCCGCACGGCGCAGGGCTAAGTAATATTGCACACCTTCGTGCCAAGGTACTGCGTCGTCTTTATCCCCAAACATAATTAAAATAGGGGTATTTACTTTATCGGCAAAAAACACTGGTGAGTTTTCGATGTATAGCTCGGGTGCTTCAAATAAATTTTTACCTATGCGGCTTTGCCCTGTTTCGTACTGAAATTGACGCGCAAGGCCCGACTTTAAACGTATGCCGCTGTATGCACTGGTCATGTTTGATACCGGCGCGCCCGATACAACCGCTTTAAACATATCTGTTTGGGTGATCATAAATGCACTTTGATAACCTGCCCATGAATGCCCTTGTAGGCCTATTTTATCTGGGTCGGCTATGCCTAAATCTATCAATTTTTGGGTAGCGTTTATCATGGTTTGCGTGGACGATTTACCTGGGTGGCCTATTTCAAAGCGAATATCAGGTAAAAAGATTGCATAACCATTTGAGGTAAACATAGGGAAGTTAGGACGATGATTTAGCTCCATTTTAGGAAAGTCATACATGCGCTGGCTCATATAGCGGTAAAAATACACAACAACGGGCACTTTATCGCCTTTTTTGTAGCCTGCAGGTTTAATTAATACCCCTTGTAGGTCTTCGCCATCAAAGCCTTTGTAGCTAATTAGCTCTGGCTTTTCGCCCCAGGCAAAATCCGCCATTTGTGGGTTTAAGTTGGTGACTTTTTTAGGTGCTGTAAAGCTAAAGTCGCTTTGGTAGTAATCAGGAAACTGATGATAAGTTTGCTCGGTAAAGAGGTATTTATCGGCATGTTTTGCCTTTTTAACTACATCAATACGTTTTTTGCCACTCAGTACATTAGTAACCGTTTGTGAGGCTAAATCAAGCTTGGCTACTTCACGTTGCTTTGATTGTAAGTTAACGGCTGATACAAGCAATGTATCGTTTTGAGCAAAGCCTACTTGGTTTTTATCAAGCTTAATAACGCGATATTGCGTTTTGCTTGGTTTACCATTAGTTAAGCGCTCAGCGCGTTGAGTGTTGACATCAAACGCCCAAATATCGTATTTGCTATAAACCAATACTTGGCTGCTGTTATTTAACCAACCAGCAAACCCATAACCAGGTTGCGGTGATGGATAGTCGTGTTTGTCATCGGCAAACGTGGCATTAATAGCTTTGCTAAGGGCGGTAACTTTGTTGGTTTTTAAATCTTTAAGTTGTACTTGGCTTTGTGCAAAGTATGCAGCGTAGCGCCCATTAGGCGCAAGGCTGGGTGTAAACGGTGAGTTTTTAATAATGGGAGTTTGCTCACCGGTATTAATGTTTATGCTGTAGTAGTCGGCAAAAAAGCCACCGTACATAATTTTTTCTAGGTGGGCTTGGTTAGAGTAGCCTAATACACTTTGGCTACGATTAGTGTTAAGCGCTAAATCGCTGACTTTTTCATTGCTTAGTTGTACTGCTTTTTGGCTTTTTAAATGGAAAACAGCGCTGTAATGGCGATTTTTATTAACCTTGTTCCACTGTTGCTCTTCTCGTGGTTTTATTTGGGCATCGTTGTTGTGCCACACGTTTAGCGCTTTATGTTCACGAATCGTGTCAAAGTCATACAGTGATGCTTCGTCGGTGTACTCTTTTGCTTTTATTTTAGCGGCCAGCTTTGGGTGGTTTTCAAAATATAAGCGCTCGCCATTTTCAGACCAGCTAATCGATGCTGTTTTACCTATAACCCATTCTTTATTAGGGGAGTCGATGGTGCTAAGGGTGTTATTTTGCCAAAGCTTTAGAGAGTATTGCCTGCGACGCTCATCATCGTTTACGTAGTTACCGAGGTTAAATGCGGCTATTTCTTTATCAGGGTGCCAACTAATTGATTGTGCAACCACGCCTGGCTCATCAATTAATACGCTTTGCGCAAAGTTATTATTAAGTTCAAGCAGTACAAGCTGATTGTTGTTGCCATCACTAAAGCTTTGGCTGGCAAGTAGCTGTGCGCCACTTGGGCTTAGCGCATAACTAAATACATTATTTAAGCTGTGGGTGGTGCTGTTTTTTAAGTTTATTATTACTAGCTCAAAGCTTTTATCTTTTTTATCTGGTGTGATAGCGCTTTTTTCTTCGCTGTTATCTTCAGTGGGTGTGTCTTTTTCTGCTTTTTTATCAACTCGATAAGCAAGCCACTGGCCATTGTTACCTAAAACATAGTCTTTTACGTCGGCAAATTGCTGTTTTTCGCCGGTTTGGGTATTGACTAAAATGAGGTTGTTTTTAAGTGATGACTTTTTCTCGCTGGTCTCTTGCTCAAGCAGGCTGGGTACTTGTGTAAATGCCACCCAATTAGCCGCTTTGTTAATAACGGGCTTGGTGCCGCGCTCTACGGTACTAATAAGGGTGTTTGTTGTTAAGTCATAAACTTGCCCGTTTGCATTGCCACGGTAGGGTTTAGCGCTAAAGCTGAGGATTTTACCATCATCTGAAAGTTGGGTGTTTTTTGCGTACTTAAAATCGAATACGTCTTTAAATTCTAACGGCTTTTGAGCCCAAGCAGCCGGGCTCGCTAAGCTTGCAAGCAGTGCTGAGCTTAAAAAGGTGAGCGTTGTTTTCATTATTGATTCTCGTTTTTCACAGTACTTTTAATGTAATAAGTATTGTAGCGAGTTTGGTTTATATTTCGAGCGGATCAGATAAGCGGTATAAGAAAAGGGACGAAAGGGTAAACGTTAGCGCGATTAACTAGCGCTAACGGTAAAATAATAAAGTAAGGTTATAACCAAATTTTTTGTAGTTCAGGCCATTGTTTTTCAAATTGCGAACTTGGCTTTACTTTAAAGTCGCTGCGCACAAACTGGTTCATTTTACCTTCAACATAGGCAAGTAAAAAGTTAGCAAGGGTTAGTTCATCGCTTTGAAAAGTTTTACCTTCACGAAGTTTGCGCTCGCGCAGTACTTGTTTAAATTGCGTTTCTAGCTTTTCGAACAGCCCTTGTACACGTTCGCGTAAACGCTCTTGCTCGCCTTGTAGGGCGTCGCCGGTAAGTATGCGTGTAATACCTGGGTTTTTTTCTGCAAACGTTAGTAGCAACAACAAAATATTATAAACGCGTGTTTGGCTTTCTTTTTCGTTTTCTAAAATAAGGTTAATGCGCGATAAAAGCGTGTCTTCGATAAACTCTATTAGGCCTTCAAACATACGTGCTTTACTTGGAAAGTGACGGTAAAGCGCAGCTTCAGACACACCCACTTCAGCAGCAAGCTTTGCAGTTGTAATCCGTTGTCCTGGGCTGGTTTCTAACATTTGCGCGAGGGCTTGCAGTATTTGCTCTTTGCGATTACTTCTTTTTGTCGCAGGCATGAACCTTCCTTTTTTATTTGTTATTTTTAGCTGCTAATCATTTTTTGTTCAAATGAGTGGCTTATGTTAATGTTTTATTCAGTTTGTTTCCAGCACTTTATAGTTGCTTGGCAAGTTGTTTAATTACCTCAAGAGCAATGCGTGTTTTACTATTTACCGCCAGTGCTAACTGCTCATTTTGCCAGTAAAGTGTTAAAGCATTGTGATCGGAATTAAACCCTAAACCACTTTGCGATACATCGTTAGCGCAGATCATATCGAGATTTTTATTTTTAAGTTTACCCTTTGCATAGCTCTCTACATTTTGCGTTTCAGCAGCAAAACCCACAGTGTAAGGGCGGTTTTGCGTTAAGTTTGCCACGGCGGCTATTACATCGGGGTTTTTAACAAGGGTGAGGGTAAGCTCATCGCCTTGTTTTTTCATTTTTTGAGTTGCTACATTAGCCGCTCTATAATCGGCTACGG
>NZ_AUTO01000311.1:0-17584 GCF_000498055.1 Pseudoalteromonas sp. TB51 | reverse complement strand
TGCACAGCCAATAAAAGCATCAGAGAGTGGGGCATAGGTTAATGACTCATTTAATAGCTGCTCAGCGCTTTCAATGTTTATTAAATTAACGCCAACAGGGGCCTTGATAGTGACAGGCCCTGAAATTAAATTGACATGAGCGCCAAGCTTTAAAGCGGCCTCAGCCAGGGCAAAGCCCATTTTTCCAGAGCTGTGATTAGAGATAAAACGCACAGGGTCAAGCGGTTCGCGGGTTGGCCCTGCCGTAATTGTAATGGTTTTACCTGCTAATAACTGCGGCTGCTCTGTAGCAGTGCACAAAGCCACAAGCTCATGCGGCTCTAGCATGCGCCCAGCTCCTACATCGCCACAGGCTTGCTCACCTTTGCCTGGGCCCCAAATAAGTACGTCACGTGCTTTTAAAGTGGTTAAATTTGCTTGTGTTGCAGGGTGTGCATACATTTGCTGGTTCATTGCTGGAGCTATTGCTACTTTTGCTGGGGTTGCCAGTAATAGCGTGGTAAGTAAATCATCGGCTATGCCGGCGGCCATTTTGGCAATGGTATTACTCGTTGCAGGCGCGACTAAAATTAAATCAGCCCATTTGGCAAATTCTATGTGGCCCATTGCAGCCTCTGCTGAGGGGTCAAGTAATGAATCAGACACCATTTCACCACTCACCGCTTGCATGGTTAATGGGGTTATAAAATGCTTAGCTGACTCGCTCATAACTACTTTTACTTCGCAACCTGCCTCTTTTAAGCGCCTAACGAGCTCTGCACATTTATAGGCCGCGATGCCGCCGGTGATGCCAAGTACGATTTTTTTGTTTGTTAAGTTAGTCATGAGTGTTTTTTGCTTGAGTGTATATGCAGGCTAAAATAACAAATCTTTGTGCTTTGAGCTAAGTTTTTAGGATTAAATAATCAGGCTAATTTTAAAAATTGCATTACAGTTATAAGACTGTTTTTTAATCATCAAGGATGAATAATGCAATTAACATCGTTACCTAACTCACTTCGCCCACGCGAAAAACTCATTGAAAAAGGCCCTAAAGCATTGACCGATGCTGAGTTATTAGCGATATTTTTGCGTACGGGCTTACCCGGTATGAATGTGATTGAGCTTGCACAGCACCTGCTTAACGAAAACAAAACATTGCATAATTTATTTAACGCCAGCCAAGATGAGTTTTGCGCACAAAAAGGGTTAGGGATGGCAAAATATGTGCAATTGCAAGCGGTGCTCGAGCTGAGTCAGCGTTACATGCAGGAGCGTTGCCAGCGCGGTGCGGTGTTTAATTCGCCAAATGCGGTGTATGAATATTTAACGCTGCAAATGCGCGGGCTACAGCAAGAAGTGTTTATGGTGCTTTATCTCGATAGCCAAAACCGTTTAGTAAAAGACGAAATTTTGTTTTATGGCACGATAAACTCAGCCAGCGTTTACCCCAGAGAAGTTCTAAAAGCGGCCTTAAAAAATAATGCTGCGGCCATTATTTTGGCACACAATCACCCAAGCGGGATTGCCGAACCAAGCCAAGCAGACAAACTTATCACTAATAAATTACAACAAGCACTGCAATTAGTAGACATAAATGTGCTTGATCACATCATTGTAGGAGGAGAAACGTGTGTTTCTTTTGCACAGCGAGGCTTGATTTAAGGTTGCTTGATGAATAAGTGTGTTAAAAATGAGCGGTTTGGACGGTTTTAGCAAATTAGTTTAATTTAAATGCAGTTTTTACTTTCCCTAAGGGCATTCGATCTTTATAATTAGCCGCTATCAAATTTACATATGAGCTGGTTGGATAGATCAGTATTTGATCTTTGCCTGTAAAAGCTGTATAAAGAGCGCCCTTCGATTTATCTAGGGCACAAATACATGGCCTTAGGTTAAATTAAGCTCGAGCGAAGTTATTGGAGATATATAGACATGTCTAAAGTATGTCAAGTTACAGGTAAGCGTCCAACGGTTGGTAATCACCGTTCACACGCGAGAAACGCGACTAGACGTCGTTTCCTACCTAACCTACAAACACACCGTTTTTGGGTTGAAAGTGAAAAACGTTTTGTAACACTACGCACTACTACTAAAGGTATGCGTATTATCGATAAAAAAGGCATCGACGCGGTACTTACAGATATCCGTGCTCGCGGCGAAAAAGTTTAAGGAACTGAATCATGCGCGATAAAATCCGTTTAGTTTCAACTGCTGGTACTGGTTTTTTCTACACTACCGACAAAAACAAGCGTAACATGCCTGAAAAGATGGAAATCAAAAAGTTCGATCCTAAGGCTCGTAAACATGTGATTTTCAAAGAAGCTAAAATCAAGTAATTTAGTTTTCTTTCAGAATTGTAAAAACCCAGCTTATGCTGGGTTTTTTGTTTTTAGCACTTATCAATATTAAACAGCCCCTAAAATATTTTATTAAATCAACAGATATAATTTAAGTATTCTTGTTTTTAATGGCTTACTAGTTCTTAAAAAGGCGAGCGTCGAAGTTTTGAGGCGTTATAGCTCACTGAAGTGATGTAATTAATGCTCCGCTTGTTTTGTATTATCTTTAACCCTCCCCTGAACATGGCTTAATGAAGTGATAGCATCTTAGGATATTTAGCCCGTATAAAGGCAAGCTAACTCGATATAAAATATTTAGCATGCTTACTTTTAACTTCTTTGCACACTATGGACTTGCAATGTGTTACCGCACACAGATTTCTTAAGAAAGTCGCCTGTCTTGTCGCTGAGCAAGAAAAAGAATGGTATAGGCCTTTAATTTGAGAGTGTTTCCTAAGGTAAGCGTGGATTATGTATTGCATACTTTCTATCTAAGACTATGTGCAATTTCTAATCTATCTAATTAGGTATATAAGGAAGTGCGAGACCAAAAATTAAGCTGTTACACAGGAGGGTTGAATAATGTTCTGTAACTTTTATAACATGTGTCAAACCGCAAGGGTGTCTATTTACCCGTAACATACCCTGTTTGTTTCTTACGATGCTATAACAGTGTTTAACGTGAGTAATCGGGGTGCGCAGCTAAAAGCACATTTATAAGTTTGACAGATAATCTATATGGCTTTTAAGAATATTTGTATAGGTTAGGGCTTAACTAAAATGACAGCAATGTGCTAAAAGTTATAAGTTTTCTTGTGCTTAGAAAGCTTTGCTAAGGTAAAACCCTCAAAATCGAAGATAATGAGGGAGTTACATACTTAATAAAAGAGGCGCATATTACAGCGTAAGTAAGGCCCTTAGTCGAGAAGGGTCATTACAGCTCTAACGTAAACGTTATACCCGCTACTCTTGGCTCACCTAATTGCACGTAGGTGTGTGTAGCGTAGCCATCAAGTGGGTCGTTACCAAACTCAAAGCCGCGGGTTGGTACTTCTTCGTCAAATACGTTACGTGCCCATGCGCGCACTGCCCACATGTCGGCTTCGTAGCCTAAACTTAGGTTTACTAAATTACTGCTAGGTGCTTTTGAATTATGGCTATCTGAGAAGTAGTAATCGTCCTTACCTTCAACACCAATCATACCGTACAGCTCATTAGTAAAGTTGTAACGTGCGCTAAATGCGTATTGGTATTTAGGTGATTGCGCTTGCTCACGACCGTCTTGATTTAAGCCAGATTGCGTTACAAAGTCGTCAATTTCTGTGTTTAAGTAACCGGCGCTACCTGTTAAGAATAAATCTTCGGTAAGTTGGTAACTACCTTCAACTTCTAGCCCGTAGTTGCTACCAGAGCTTGCGTTATCAACGTAGCCTGTAAATTGCTGACCTTCTACTTGCCATGCTTTTAACTGAATGTTGTCGCGGTGCATATAAAATGCTGCTAAACGAAGGGTAAATTTATCATCAAGCGATGAACCCTTAACGCCAAACTCGCCGCTCCAAAGGTATTCTGGGTCAAAGCTTGTATGCTGCTGGAAAAAATCAGCATCTAGGTTTAAGCCTTCATCTTTAGCTTTGGCTAATGCTTCTGAATTAATACCGCCAGCTTTATAACCACGGGTAATGCTGGTGTAGATCATAGTACGATCAATCACTTGGTATTCAAGTGCTATTTTACCGCCTACCATTACGTCGTCAGTCTCTTCAATAAAGCCGTTGCTGTCGGTGTAATCACCTTGGTATTGCTCTACACGTAAACCGGTAATGAGCGTGGTTTTAGGGCCGATAGGTGTGGCTACTTGGCCGTAAACAGCTACGTTACTGGTTTCGTAGGTTGATGCAAATGGACTTGCAAGCCAAGTGTATTCGCGCTCTAAATCTACGTCGCGGTTTTGATAGTAAACACCGGCAACCCAGTTACCTGTTTTAGAATTAAACTGTAAATTAGCCGATTGATCATCGCGATCACGCGTGTACACATCGGTTGAGCTATAACCCCAAGGGTGTAGGCCAGCTGCACATAATTGTGGCTCGCTTGCATCGTTACATACCCAGTCTTCATCAAAGCTGTAAAGTAGCTCTGTATCAATGGCTGAAAGGTTTAAGCTTACATCAAAGGCATCAAAGCCTGTGTAGGTATTATTAATACCAATGGCGTAGCTTTGTTGATTATCTTGGCCTGGCTCGNCTGTTATCAAGCGTGAACGCATCGTAGCCGTTGTTTATATCTATGTAGTGCAGGTTTAACTCTGTGTTTAAATGCTCAGTAAGTTGGCTGTTTAATTTAAAGCGGGCTACTTGCTCATCTTGTTGTTGAGTTTCGTCGTTTAAATATAGGTTATCTACGTAGCCATCTGATTTTCTACGGAAGTAGCTGACGCGGGCACTTGTGTCGTCGGTTAATCCAGTACTTGCTGCAAGGCCTGCTTCGCGCGAGTTATAAGTACCCATACCCACTTGTAATTTTAAGCTAGGATCGGCAGTTGCCTGAGCTGATTCCATTTGGATCATACCGGCCATGCCGTCTGCACCAAAGCGAGTGCCTTGTGGGCCGCGGTAAATTTCTACCTGGTCTATATCAAATAATAATGAGCTGCCACCTAAACCCGAGTAGTTAATGCCGTCAATGACTAAGCCAACCGATGGGTCAATTGGATCTACAAATTGTGAACGAAGTCCCACTCCACGAATTTGAATATAACGACCACGAGAGGCACCAGAAGTAAAGTTTACGTTGGCTGTACTACCTAGCATTTCGTCTAAGTAACTTGCACCACGTTGATTAATTTCATCTTTGCTAAATAGGCTAGCGCTAGCGCTTAATGTTTGAATGCTTTCACGTTGAAAGTCGCCTGTAACAACAATTCGTTCTAGGTCGCTGTCATCAGCGTTTGCTATAAGTGGTGTACTAATTAGCGGTAATAACGCCGCAGTAATTAAAGACAAACGTAAGTTCATTAGGTTACTTAACTCCATTTTGGGGACTCGTATGGTAGCAATTATTTTAATACTTGTGTTATAACGCAGCGATTATACGTTAAATAATCAGGATTACTAATATGACCTTTAAAGTTGATTTTAAAGTGCGCCATTACGAATGTGACCTACAAGGAATTGTAAATAACAGTGTGTACTTTAATTATTTAGAGCATGCTCGCCATGAGTTTTTATTTGCAAATGGGGTTGATTTTGCACTACTAGCAAAGCAAAAAGTTAATTTAGTGGTGATACGCAGTGAGGTTGATTATAAACATTCGCTTGTACCAGATGATGAATTTTATATAGCAGTTGAACCTGAGCGTATAAGCCGTATAAAGTTTGCGTTTAAGCAAACCTTAGTACGTAAACACGACAATAAAGTAATGCTACAAGCCAAGGTTATAGGCACTTCGGTTAATGAAAAAGGCCGCCCTTTTTTACCTCCCGAAATAGATAATTTATTTAAAAATTACACCCAAGATTAGCGCGTATAATTTTTAGGGGTTGTGACCTTTGGCATTAAATTTAATCTAGTTTGTTTTATAGCAGCGCCTAGGCAGTGGGATTGTTTATCGTAAATAGTGGATAGCGCAGGTGCTGTTATCGAGCCCACTAAGTTACAAACCAAGCAAAGCGATTAAAGCCCCCTTACTGTGAACACGTTTTAATCTGCAAAGTTCAACACTCTCTAAACTATCATAGAACAAAAATTTACATTTAAAACATGCATTTTTAACGGATAAACCGCATAAAAATTGTTACTATTACGGTAATTAAATATTTAGTTAGAAATAGCATGAAATTAGCAGCACTACCGATGCTTTTAATCGGTTTATGTATTGGTTGTACAGCCACAGGGACGGTGACCACTGAGCAGCTAAAGTACACACAATGGCAACTATCAAAGGTTGATGGTTTAGCTGTGCCGGCCTCTTACAGTGCATCAATGAGCTTTATTGAAGCGTTGCAAGTAAACGGGTTTGCAGGATGTAATAAGTTTTTTGGTGAAGGCGAGCTTAAAGACAGCAGTATTAGCGTTAATAAACTTGGCATGACGCGTAAGTCGTGCGGAGCAGATGTTGATGCGCTAGAGCAGCAGTTTTTACAAGCGCTACGAGAAGGTGCAACGCTTACCATGCAAGGCTCACAGTTAGTTATGCAGGGCGATCAAACTTTTTTGTTTATTGCAAAGTAGTGGCATGAGTATTTAAAACTGCCCCTTGCAGGCAATTTTTAACTGGCGTACACTCAACGCTGATTTTATAAAAATAGCAAATCAACGAACATAATTTTACTTGTCGGAGTGCCTTAAATAATTAAGGCTGAGATCGCGAAAGCGGGATCCGTGAACCTGATCAGGTTAAAACCTGCGTAGGGAACAAGCTGCCTAAAATGGGACGCTTGTGCGTCTTTTTTTATGCGCACAACAAAATAACTAGCCATTTTAGGCCGCAAAGCAGCGTAACCACTGCTTTACGATCTTTCTCTATTCCTTATGGAATATCTGACAAGACAGCCCTTTAGCAATGAGGTAAGTCATGTCAAACACTACAAATAAGTCTACACGTCGAGAAACGCGCGCTGCTGCGTCAGATTACATTTATAATTTAACGGGTCAGCCATTTCCAAGTTCACAAAAAGTGTATGTTGAGGGCAGCCAAAGCGGTGTACGCGTGGGTATGCGCGAAATTACATTAAGCGATACGTTTATTGGTGGCGATGAGCAAAACCCTGTGTATGAGCCAAACGATCCACTGCGTGTTTACGATACATCAGGCCCGTATACCGACCCTAACTTTGAGCTAGACGTACGTAAAGGGTTACCTAAATTTCGTGATCAGTGGATAAAAGAGCGCAACGACACCGAAGTGCTCGACTCAGTCACTTCGCAATTTGCTCAGCAACGTATGGCCGATGACGGCCTTGATCATATTCGCTTTGATCATTTACCTAAAATTCGCCGTGGTAAAGCGGGCAAAAACGTGACGCAAATGCATTATGCTCGCCAAGGCATTATTACCCCAGAAATGGAATACGTAGCCATACGCGAAAACATGGGTCGTGCACAAATTAGAGAAGAGCTGCTAGCAGCACAGCATAAAGGCGAATCGTTTGGGGCGAGTATTCCCGATTTTATTACCCCTGAATTTGTACGCGACGAAATAGCCCGCGGTCGCGCTATTTTACCAAATAATATTAACCACCCCGAAACCGAGCCCATGATAGTTGGCCGTAACTTTTTAGTTAAAGTTAACGCTAATATTGGTAATTCATCGGTAAGCTCATCAATCGAAGAAGAAGTAGAAAAAATGGTGTGGTCTACGCGCTGGGGTGCCGATACCGTAATGGATTTATCAACCGGGCGTTACATTCACGAAACCCGTGAATGGGTAGTACGTAATTCGCCGGTGCCCATTGGCACGGTACCAATTTATCAGGCGCTTGAAAAAGTAAACGGAGTGGCCGAAGACCTAACGTGGGAGATATTTCGCGATACGTTAATTGAACAAGCCGAGCAGGGCGTTGATTACTTTACTATTCATGCCGGTGTATTGCTGCGTTACGTGCCAATGACGGCAAAGCGAGTAACCGGCATTGTATCGCGTGGTGGTTCAATTATGGCTAAGTGGTGTTTAGCGCATCATAAAGAAAACTTTTTATATACGCACTTTGAAGATATTTGCGAAATTTTAAAACAATACGATGTGTGTTTTTCGCTCGGAGATGGCCTTCGTCCAGGCTCGATTGCCGATGCCAACGACGAAGCGCAATTTAGTGAGCTACGTACGTTAGGGGAGCTTACAAAAATTGCGTGGAAACACGATGTACAAGTATTTATTGAAGGCCCAGGCCATGTGCCAATGCACATGATTAAAGCCAATATGGATGAACAATTAGAGCATTGTGGCGAAGCGCCTTTTTACACATTAGGCCCATTAACGACCGATATAGCACCAGGGTACGACCATATAACATCGGGTATAGGCGCTGCACAAATAGCGTGGTACGGCTGTGCCATGCTGTGTTATGTAACACCAAAAGAGCATTTAGGTTTGCCCAATAAAGAAGATGTAAAAGAGGGCTTAATTACCTACAAAATTGCAGCGCATGCGGCCGACTTGGCCAAAGGCCACCCCGGCGCGCAAGAGCGCGATAATGCATTATCAAAAGCGCGCTTTGAATTTAGATGGCACGACCAATTTAACATTGGTTTAGACCCAGAACGTGCCCGTGAATATCACGACGAAACCCTACCGCAAGAGTCTGGCAAAGTAGCGCACTTTTGCTCTATGTGTGGCCCTAAATTTTGCTCAATGAAAATTACCCAAGAAGTACGCGATTACGCCAAAGATCTCGAATCACGCGGGATCGATCCTAACAATGTAGGTGATGCAATTGAGATCAAAATGGTTGATGTAGAAGCGCAAATGAAAGCGAAATCGGAAGAGTTTAAACAAACGGGCTCAGAAATTTACCACAAAGCAATATAAGCCAATAACAGGTTAGCGGCTTATGGCTGCTAGCCTGTTATTAAAAGGAGGTTTTATGCTTTACAACATTGCTGTTGTGGGGTTTGGTTTAGCAGGGCGCTTAGCTGCCCTTGAGCTTAGTAAGTCGCATCATGTGACCGTGTTTGAAGCCAGTGACGAACACACCCAAAATAGTGCCGGTAAAGTGGCTGCGGCAATGCTTGCTCCGCTTGCTGAGTCGGTATTGTGTGAAACGGATTTAGGCATCATGGGGCTAAATTCACTCAAGCGCTGGCCAGAGATAGTGAGCGAGCTTGAAGGCGAGGTTTTTTATCAGCAAAAAGGCACGCTGGTCGTGGCGCACCAGCAAGATAAAGGTGACTTACAAAGCTTTAGTCAGCGAATAAAGCCAATAGCAGGGCACAGCGCGCAGGCGTTAAATGCTCAGCAAATAACGCAGTTAGAACCCGAATTAGCTAATCGTTTTAACCAAGGTGTGTTTTTACCCTGCGAAGGGCAAATAGATAACCAGGCCTTTTATAAAGCAAGCTTTACCATGCTTAATAAACGTAAGGTTAAGTTTGTTTTTAACCAACGCGTTAGCATTCAAAACGGCGAGGTGAATAACCGCGCGTTTGATTACATTATTGACTGTCGTGGCTTAGGTGCTAAAGACGATAAACACCTTAGAGGCGTACGCGGTGAAGTGGCTAGATTACATGCACCTGAGGTTAATTTAACGCGGCCGGTACGTTTAATGCACCCGCGCTACCCAATTTATATAGCGCCAAAACCTAATAATGAGTATGTAATTGGTGCAACTGAAATAGAGTCTGATGATAGCGGCCCTGCAACAGTACGCTCCACGCTTGAGCTACTTTCGGCGGCCTATACTGTGCACAGCGGGTTTGCCGAAGCGCGGTTGTTAAATATTCAAAGCGGGTTACGCCCCGCATTTAGCGATAACCGCCCTGCGGTTTTAAAAACAGGTAACGTAATTAGCATTAATGGCTTATATCGTCATGGCTATATGTTAGGGCCCGCCTTAGTGGCTGATGCGTTATCTCAAATAGGGTGAGTAATAAATGACTATAACAATTAATGGTGAGCTGCTAACTATTAAAAGCTCAATGCTTGTTGATGTATTACAAAATTTTGGTGCAAAGCCTCCATTCGCGGTGGCACTAAATGGCGAATTTATTCCACAAAGTTTGCACGCCAGCACCACAATTAACGAAGGGGATAGCATTGAATTGTTATCGCCTATTCAAGGTGGGTAGCATTATGCAAGGTAACGATTGCTTAACTATTTATGGCGAGCAGCTAAATAGCCGTTTATTAATAGGCTCGGCGCTTTACCCCTCTCCAGCAGTGATGGAAGAGTCTATAAAAGCCTCTGGCGCGCAAATAGTAACGGTGTCATTAAGGCGCCAGCAAAGCGCTGCCGCAGGGGATGACTTTTGGCAGCTTATAAAAAACACTGGCCTTAAAATACTGCCTAATACCGCAGGGTGCCACAGTGTAAAAGAAGCCGTAACACTTGCTAAAATGTGCCGTGAAGTATTTGCAACCGATTGGATTAAGCTTGAACTAATAGGTGATGATTACAACTTACAACCCGACCCATTCGCATTGTTAGAAGCCACAAAAATATTAATTGATGATGGCTTTAAAGTATTACCCTACTGCACCGATGATTTAGTGCTTTGCCAGCGTTTAAACGAGCTAGGGTGTGAGGTGCTTATGCCTTGGGGCGCGCCTATTGGCACCGGTAAGGGGCTTTTAAATAGTTATAATTTAAAAACAATTCGTGAGCGCTTACCAAACACAACATTAATTGTAGATGCAGGGCTTGGTTTGCCTTCGCATGCCTGCCAAGCGCTTGAATTAGGGTATGATGCGGTATTATTAAATTCAGCGATAGCAGGGGCTGGCTGCCCAATTACGATGAGCCGTGCATTTAAAGCCGCGGTAGAGGCAGGGCGCTTTGCGTATAATGCCAAAGCAATGCCTGAAAAAGACTTAGCAGCCCCCTCAACCCCTACAATGGGTATGCCGTTTTGGCATCAGCAGTAAGGAAATAAAGAGTATGAATAATTTAGTGTGGACAATTGCAGGCTCAGACTCAGGTGGTGGCGCAGGTATTCAGGCCGATATAAAAGCAATGCAAAGTTTTGGCGTGCATGGTTGTACTGCAATTACCGCGCTTACGGCGCAAAATAGCTTAGGTGTAGAGGCCATTAACGCGGTATCTACCGATATTATTGAATCGCAATTACTCGCACTCGAAAGCGATATGAAAGCGAAAGTAATTAAAATTGGCATGCTGGCTAATGTGCAGCAAATTCAATTAATAAGCGAGCATATAGCGCATTACAAAGCTAAATGGCCTGTACCGCCTGTAATTGTTTACGACCCTGTTGCAATTGCTTCAAGTGGTGATGTATTAACAGAGGAAGATACCGTAAGTGCCATTAAAGAATGCTTAATGCCGCTAGTGGATGTAATAACGCCTAACACGCACGAAACGCAATTATTAACAGGCGTATATTTAATTGGCCCAAGCGCCGTGAAAGACGCTGCTAAAAAGCTATTAAGTTGGGGCGCAAAAGCGGTTGTTATTAAAGGCGGGCACTGGGATTACCCAACAGGTTATTGTATTGATTACTGCACACAAAACGGCGAAGAGTATTGGCTTGGTAATAAAAAAATTCAAAGCCCTCATAGTCATGGTACAGGTTGTAGCATGGCCTCGGTTATTGCCGCGTGTTTAGCAAAAGACTACCCCCTAAAAGATGCTTTTATTTTAGCTAAAGCTTATATAAATCAGGGCTTAAAGCAGTCGGTTAGATACGGCGAAGGAATAGGCCCTGTTGCACATACTGCTTTTCCTACACAGTTAGATGACTACCCGCAAGTAATTGAGCCTGGCAGCTGGCTTGGTGATGAGCTTGATTTTGATGTGCCGCTGGAATTTAATATGGCGGCTGATTTTGCACCTTGTGAGAGTAAAAAGCTGGGCCTATATGCTGTGGTCGATAGCATAGATTGGCTAGATAAATGTTTGCAGCAAGGTATTACTACGGCGCAGCTTCGCGTTAAAAATAAAACCGACCTTGAGCTTGATGAATTAATTAAGCAGGCCGTAGAGTTGGGCAAAAAGTACCATGCTCACGTATTTATAAACGACTACTGGCAGTTGGCAATAAAGCACGGTGCCTACGGCGTGCACTTAGGCCAAGAAGATTTAGAAACCGCTAATTTAGCCGCGATTAAAGAAGCAGGTTTAAGGCTTGGGCTTTCTACCCACGGTTTTTACGAAATGTTACGTGCGCACAACTACCGACCAAGTTATATGGCATTTGGTGCTATTTACCCAACCACGACCAAAGATATGAGCGGCCAGATACAAGGTCTCGATAAACTTAAAAAGTGTGTGCCATTAATGCAAAGCTACCCAACAGTGGCCATTGGCGGCATAGATTTAACCCGCGCAAGCGAGGTTGCAAATACAGGAGTAGGCAGTGTTGCGGTTGTACGAGCGATTAGTGAAGCGGATGATTATATTGCAGCAATTAGTGCGCTAAAAAGTGCTATAAACCAGCCCAATGAATAAGCTTAGCGATAAAGAAACCCTGCGTTATAGTCGCCACTTATTGTTAAAAGAAGTGGGGCTAGAAGGGCAGTTAGCACTTAAAGCAGCCACCGTTGCAGTAGTGGGAGTTGGCGGGCTAGGTAGCCCTGCACTTTTGTATTTAGCTGCGGCAGGTATTGGTAAACTTATTTTAATAGATGATGATGCGGTTGAGCTTTCTAACTTGCAGCGCCAAGTGCTGTATAAAGTTAATCACTTAGGGCAAAACAAGGTCACCGCTGCTGGCAAAGTATTAACAAGCCTTAATAATCAAATAGAAATAGTGACGCATTGTAAAAAGCTCGATGATAACAACGCAGGGGAGCTTTTAAAAAATGCCGACATAGTACTTGATTGCTCTGATAATTTTGCAGCACGTTACAGTGTTAACCGTTATTGCTTTACTCATAAGTTGCCTTTAATTGCAGGTGCCGCGATTGCAAGTAGTGGGCAACTTATGGGCTTTGATTTTAGGCAAAACAATAGCCCATGTTATGGCTGTGTTTTTGCAAAAAGTGACGCCGCACCCGCTGTAAATTGTAGTAATGCCGGTGTAATAAGCCCACTGTTAGGAATTATAGGCTCTATGCAGGCACAGCTTACGCTTAATATGCTGTTAGGGCATGTTGAAGGTAGTGTGTTTATCAGCTTTGATGCGCTGAGCTTAAAGCAACAGCATTTTAAAATGATTAAAGATATAAACTGTAAAGAGTGTGCTTTGAGGTAATCATTTACTTTAAATGAGCAGTTTATTTAAACCTCACTCTCTGTTAATTGTCTATACTCGCCACTAGCTAAGTTTTCGTCCAGTATAATATTACCTATTTGCTCGCGGTGTAGCTCTACCACTTTGTTACCTACCGCGGCTAACATGCGTTTAACTTGGTGGTATTTACCTTCGCTGATTGATAAACGTAAGCTGTAGGTGGCAAGTGCTTCTGCTTTAGCTGGACGGGTGAGATCTTTTTCGTTGTGAAGTTGTACGCCGTTGCGTAGTTGTTCTAATGCTTCTTCGGTTATAGGCTCTTGTGTTTCTACCAAGTAGGTTTTTAATTTGTTGTGCTTTGGCGAGGTAATACGGTGCGACCAATCGCCATCGTTAGTAATAAGTACTAAGCCGGTGGTGTCTATATCAAGGCGACCTGCTACATGAAAGTCGGCCATATTTGGCTCATCGAGTAAATCAAATACGGTGGGGTGTAGTTCATCTACATTTGCACACACGTAGCCTACAGGTTTGTGCAGCATAAAGTAGCGTTTGCCTAAAAATACCATAGGCTCACCAGCAAATGTTACTTCATCTTGCTGGGCTACTTGAAAATCGAACGCGCTAACAACTTCCCCATTTACTTGCACTTCTTGGCGTTTAATACCCGCGCGAGCTTTTGAGCGTGGTAGCTCGGCTAGGTGGCTAATAAATTTATCTAAGCGGCAAGGGAATTTCATTTTGGTTCACATTTTTAGTCGGCTACAATGGCGGNATTATAGCCGATAGTGAAACCCCATGTCAGTAAACTACCCACAAATTTTAAGGCTTTACCAAGCAAAAATAGATGCGGGTGAACTGTGTGTTGATAGCGCTCAGCAAAATGCGGTAAATGCGTTAAATAACCTAAGTATACAGTTACACATAAAAACACCTTGGTGGAAAAAAGCGCCGTTAATTAAAGGTATTTATTTGCATGGGCCGGTGGGGCGGGGTAAATCCATGCTAATGGATTTATTTTATAAAAATTTACCCACTGAGCGTAAGCAGCGGCTACATTTTCATCACTTTATGGCGCAAATACACACGCAACTTGCCCAGCTACAAGGTCATAAAAACCCCCTCACGTTAATTGCTAAACAATGGGCGAAAGATATAAAAGTGCTGTGTTTTGATGAGTTTTTTGTTAGCGACATTGGCGATGCAATGATTATGGCAAGGTTATTTAACGCCTTGTTTGATAGTGGGGTAGTGCTGGTGGCAACTTCTAACGCAAAACCTGAGCAGCTTTATCGCAATGGCTTGCAACGCGCGCGGTTTTTACCCACAATCGATTTAATTAAAAATTATTGCCATGTAATTAGTGTTGAAGGGCAGGATGATCATCGCTTTAGGTATGGTAAAAATAGCCGCCATTATTTTATTAATTTACCTATAAGCGAGTTTAAAAAGCAGTTTTTATCTCAGTATCCACAAGCAAAGGAAAACCAAATTTTACAGGTACACTCCCGCAGCTTACCGTGCTTATTAACCGCAGATAATGCATTAATGATCGATTTTATGGCGCTTTGCTCAGGAGCGCGTAGCGCTTACGATTATATGTTTTTAGCCAAGCAGTTTGATATTTTATATATAGAAAATGTGCCAAAAATGGGTGTAGGCGCAACAGGTAAAGTAATAGTGCATGGTATTGAAGACAGTTATCAACGCGAAAAACAAATTCTAAATGAGCATTATTTAGATGACGAAGCGCGGCGTTTTATTGCATTGGTTGATGAGTTTTACGATTGCCATAAGTTGTTAGTTATTAACGCCCACGCGCACGTTGACTATTTGTATCAGGGGCAAAAGTTAAGCTTTGAATATGCGCGAACGAAGTCGCGCATTGTCGAAATGCAAAATTGGTAAGTATTTCCTTTTAATTAAAAAATTACTTATGATATCCCAAGCACGTTTCTACTTCGTTTTTAGAGCCTAATATTACCGCCACACGCTGGTGGATTGCATCGGGTTGAATATCCATAATACGCTCAGTACCCGTAGAGGCGATACCACCTGCTTGCTCAACTAGCATAGCCATGGGGTTGGCTTCGTACAGTAAACGTAGCTTATTAGGTTTATTTGCATCTTTGGTGTCGGTTGGGTAGGTAAATAAACCACCACGGCTAAGTACACGGTGCACATCGCCAACCATAGCGGCAATCCAGCGCATGTTAAAGTTTTTAGCACGTGGGCCGGTATCGCCAGCGAGTAAGTCATTAATATAGTTTTGCATTGCTGGCTGCCAATGACGCTGGTTTGACGCATTAATGGCAAATTCGTTTGTGTCAGCAGGGATAGTGGCAAAGTCTTGTGTTAGTAAAAAGCTACCTTGGGTTTTATCTAGCGTAAACATGCGCGTGCCTTTACCTGTAGTAAGTGCAAGCATAGTTGATGGGCCGTAAAGCACGTAACCTGCAGCAACTTGTTTGTGGCCTGGCTGCATAAATATACTTTGATCGGCGGCNAATTGAAAATATAGTACCCACTAGCGAGTTAATATCGGTATTTGATGAGCCATCAAGCGGGTCAAACGCCACAATGTATTTAGCGTCTTGGTTGCCAGCTACTGTGTAGTCTTCCTCTTCTGAGGCGATGGCTTTAACTGACCCAGACTCCAGTAAAATATCTTTTAAAAGCTGATTAGATAATACATCGAGCTTTTTTTGGGTTTCGCCTTGAATGTTTTCATCAAGCGTTGAGCCTAATACGCCTGAAAGCGCACCTTGGCCAACACGAAACGAAATTTCTTTACATGCTGCTAAAATGGTTCTAATTAACGATAAAAGTTCTCTAGGACAACCGTCTTCTAGTAATACTGGTGGGAGTCTACGCATTCTATTTTCCTGATAACGTGTACTAGCTAATCTAAATGTGAGAGAGATTAACTTAGTGCGCTGAATTTCGTCTTAAATACCTGTATTGTTTAAATAGCACTGTAATAATGGTGCCACCTAATCGTACTTAAAACGCCAATAACAAAGATAAGATTATGAAAAAAATACCACTAATAAGTTACATATTCTTTACTGTGCTGTGCTCTATGATAACCCAAGCGCACGCAGCAATTAAGCCTATAGATGAATTTACTGCGCAAATGAATCACTTTCCTGGGTACTTTTCGTTTTATTACGATACTCAAAACGGCAAAGTGTTTTTAAAAGTAGATAAATTAGAGCAGCAATTTTTGCTTCAGCAAAGCTTACCCTATGGAGTTGGCTCTAACGATATAGGCTTAGATAGAGGTCAACTTGGTAACACGCATTTAGTTCAGTTTGAGCGTTTTGGCGATAAAGTAATGTTGCGCGCGCTAAATACATATTATCGCGCTAATACCACTAACAAAGCTGAGCAGCAAAGTATTAAAGAGGCCTTTGCATCCAGTATTTTAGCGGGCTTTAAAGTGGTAGCGCAAAGCGAAAAAACGCTCCTGATTGATTACACACCCTATTTATTAAGCGATGTACACGGGGTAAGCCGTACGCTTGCAGCGCGCAAGCAAGGCAGTTTTAGCCTTGATGAATCACGCAGCGCTGTGTATATGAATCGCTCAAAAGCATTTGTAAAAAATACCGAGCTTGAAGCAGTATTAACGTTTAAGGGCACTAAACCAGGTAAATTTGTGCGCCAAGTAAGCGCCGATGCATACGCACTTACTGTACATATGCACCACTCACTTATTAAATTACCTGATGATAAATACACGCCACGTAAATTTGACCCGCAATCAGGGTATTGGAGCATTGAGCACAAAGACTATGCAACCCCCCTTGGTGAATCTATGTTTGTGCGCTATATACCGCGTCATCGCTTAGCTAAAAAAGACCCAAGTTTACCGATTAGTGAACCCGTTGAGCCCATTACTTACTACCTAGACCCTGGCGTGCCTGAGCCGGTTAAAAGCGCGTTACTTGAAGGCGGTAAGTGGTGGAATGATGCCTTTAGCGCAGCAGGCTATAAAAATGCATTTATAGTCAAAGTATTGCCGAGCAATGCTGATCCTATGGATATTCGCTATAACGTTATTCAGTGGGTGCATCGTGCTACACGCGGATGGTCTTACGGAAGCTCTGTTATAGACCCTCGTACCGGCGAAATACTCAAAGGGCATGTAACACTAGGCTCATTGCGTGTACGCCAAGATATTTTAATTGCAGAAGCCCTTGGTGCGCCTTATTTAAAAGGTAACGAGCCGGCTAAGAACTTACAGGCAATGGCACTTGATAGGATTCGCCAGTTAAGTGCACACGAAATTGGCCATACGCTGGGCATTGCACATAACTTTGCAGCCTCGGTGGGGGATAGAGCGTCAGTTATGGATTACCCGCACCCACTACTTAGCTTTAACGAGCAAGGCGAGCTTGATGTAACCCGCG